>NZ_JACGUZ010000087.1:0-371 GCF_014076955.1 Colwellia sp. Bg11-12 | reverse complement strand
TTCAAAGTTATGACAAAAAAGGGTTGACGCCCAGCGAGAAATGTCTAGAATGCGCTCCAGTTCCAAGGGGTAACCCAAAGGGCTGTTTTGATAAGTTAACTTCTCTTTATAAGAGCTAAATGGTTAACTTAACGTTTTAAAATGAAATCTGAATTAACTTCAAATTAAATTAAATAAAACGTTGACATCGAAACTGAGTTGCGTAGAATACGCATCTCGCTTCAGGCAAGGCCTGCAGCAACGAAGCAAAGCGAATGAGATTTTGTTTCGGTTAACTTTTTAAGTTAACGTTCTTTAACAATTAGTTATCATGCAATTTGTGTGGACACTCACATTACATTGATTTTACATAGTCGGTTCTTAATTCTCTC
>NZ_JACGUZ010000086.1:0-205502 GCF_014076955.1 Colwellia sp. Bg11-12 | reverse complement strand
ATAAATGAATGACTCTAATTTTATTAAAAGGTGAAAAAAAAAAGTGAAAAAATTTAAAAGTTATACTTACGATTGAATATTTTCAAAAAAAATATTTTTTACATTTTTTCGATGAAATAAAGTACACACTAACTGAATAAAATTGGTCTAATACTCACATCAACAACATAACACTGCGATGACTTTATCCCCCTGACTTTTGTCAGTTATTGTTTTAGTATTTGTGTGATAAAGTAATTATAACGTTTACTGTTAATCTTTAACTCTCGGCTAACATCTGCAAGTGTTGCGTATCAACGATTGTTATATGTCGTCTCTCTAGTTTTACACAGCCATCTTTTTTCATATTTGTTAATGTACGACTGACGGTTTCTGAAGCCAAACCTAAATAATTGCCAATATCATCACGTGACATACTTAAATCAAACTCAGTACTTGAACAGCCAAGAACCCTATGATTTTCAGAAGCTTTAAGTAAAAAGGCAGCAACTCGATTATTTGCATTTTTTTTGCCTAACATATAAGTATTGCTGTTCTGTTGTTTAAATTTATCAATAGCAAATTCAAACAACCAAGGCGGTAATAATTGCTGCAATGCTTCTTCTAATTTAACGACGGGTATAGAACAGACTGAGGAAGTTTCTAACGAAACAGCCGTAGATATATTTTTATGAAAAGGTAATGCGTCAATACCCAAAAGGTCACTAGGGCCATGAAAATTTAAAATTTGCTCTTCACCGACTTGATTGGTTATAAATGTTTTAATAGAACCTGATTTAACAACATATAAGTTTTCTAATTTATCACCTACATGAAATATGTAGTCACTCGCTCTAAATAATTGATGCTTTGGCGTTGGAAAATTAGACAGTGTTTTTTTTATTTTATATGCTACACAGCTATTATGCCTAATGCACATACTACAAATATCCTTTAATACCTCAGTATTGCCTATATTGTTAATCATAATATTCCCTCTTGTTATTGGAAAAGTTCACTTTGAAAAATAATGCCAAATATCATTTTAAAATATGCTTAAATCAATTTTCAACAAGTACAAAGTAAGCCTAAACTATAACTCCAAGTATTCTTATAGGGGAAAACCTGATCATTGAACACTTTTCAACCAGGAAGTGTGCTTTATTAATACACAACTGATAATAACTAAGCTTTTTATCTTGGGTAAATTTACCTATGGTTACCATGAGTTTTTCTGGTATTGAACCATATATTGATCTTCTCGTAAGTTGAGCCTGCGTGTATATAGCCGATACCCCACAATAAAATAAAGCCTCAAATATAATTAACTGATTAATGTCAGTTAACTTCATATACAAATAACTTAAAATTAAGAACGTGCTAAAAACTGAGTGTGCAGTGATGAGAATTAATCAACTGAATTTTAAAAGACCAACTCACGATGAAAAAAATAATTTTATCGAGTCGCTACTTTGAATTAAACGCGACATTTTAAAATCGATTTTAACGTAGTTTGTGATTGGAGTACAAAAATGACATTTACATCAATTATGTTTTCATTATCTATCATTATTTATCATTATTTATCATTATTGCTTTATTTATTGTGGTGTATCAGTGTTCATTAACAAAAACCTCACTAAAAGACAAAACAACCAACCAATTACTTGAAATGAGGTTGGAAGCCTTCATCGATTATAAACAAGCCAAAGCAATGAAACTTTATGGAATAATGGGCCATAGGGCACAAATAATGTGCAATATAGACAAAGCGTTAAGTAAAAAAAGATTTCTCACATCAAAAACAAACACAGTATTGGTAGACACTGTAAAATTAAAGCTGGGTAAAACACATAAGGTAATTCAAGGATGAGACATACGCACATTCATTAAATTCAATTATTTATTATAAAAATCAATCACTAGTGCTCTACCCTAAAACCACCTCAAGATGAAGGGTACGAGTAGAATTTTAGACTAAACCTTCCTTTTAACCCGATTCAATTCCCCCTTTTTAAAAGAGAATTCAATGGTCAAAGAATGAAAGATATTACAGGTAACCCAATGAGCCAATTAACCTTTTCAAAACGACAAATGAGCAACGTCAGTTATCATGCTAGTAACAAAACAAAAAAAGTTGCTTTAGTCGTTGAAGGTGGTGGCATGCGTAACATATTTGCAGCAGGAGTACTCGACAGCTTCAATGAAAATAATTTCGACCCTTTTACCTTATATTTAGGCGTGTCTGCAGGTTCTATGAGTTTGGCTTCTCATTTAGCAGGTCAATACCTCAGGAACTATCGTGTTCTCATGCATTGTGCAACTTCAGGTGCCTTTATTAGTAGCTGGAATTATTTGCGTGGTGGCCATTACATTAACTTAGATTGGCTGACAACAAAATGCCTTAAAATGCACCCATTGAACACCGTAGATATAATGAAAAATCTTGCAGATAATGATAAAAAATTCATTGTGGTCTGCACTAATACTGAAACGGGTCAGCCTGATTATTTTTATCCAAATGCGAGTAATATTTTAAACGTTTTAACGGGTTCATGTTGTATTCCTCTTTTGTATCGTAATCCGGTATATCTTGCTGGTATACGTGTAATTGATGGTGGAATTGGTGATCCTATCCCCGTAAAAAAGGCTTATTTAGAAGGAGCAACCGATATTGTCATCATTCGTTCAAGAATAAGAAGTTACCGTGAAACTAAAGATAGCCTAGAAAAAAAACTTGGTTGTTTTCTGTATCGACACTCACCCAATATTCATCGATCCATTTTAAATTTTGCCGACACTTATAATGAGGGTATCGCATTTATTGATAAGCCGCCGCGAGGTGTCACAACGTTTCAAATTGCGCCACAGCAACAACTAAAATCAAACATGGCAACCACTAATACAAAAACACTTGAACATGATTATCTACTGGGTAAGGAACTTGGCAAAAAATTTATTATGGATTCGAGAAGTAACGCTAATCAACTTGTATAACTCGTGTTAATAATTAACGCCCAATTTAAAGGCTGCTTTTTTTAATAAAAAGTCTACAAGATACTGACAATATACTATTCACCAAGTTAACCACTTAAGTACAAAGCTGTTTTCTCGACGAACAAAATAACGTCTGATTTCATCACCCAATATGATCAAGATAGCGAAAGGGACACTTAGTAAAAGTTGCCATACCTGTAATGGTTGTGTTGCAAAAAACTCATTAGCGACGGGGTGATAACTAATCAGTGCTAGCAAGCTTAGTTCGCTTGCAATACCCAGTAATACCAGACGATTACTCAAAAAACCAACGGTAAACAAACTTTGCCGACGTGTCCTACATATAATCACATCTGCAATTTGGCAAATAATAATTGAGGCAAAAAAGGCAGTAACTGCGGTGCGATATAAAATATCATTATTTGCTAACGCTTCTCCCCATTGCCAACCACCATTGAGCAACACCACAAAAAAACTAAAAAACCCAGCAAATGCTTGTAACATTCCAACAATGCCATAGCTCATAATCAGCATATTTCGACTGAGTAATCTTTCGGCTCTGGGCCGTGGTGGCCTCTTCATCACATCACTCTCTGACCTTTCTGTACCTAAGCCTAGAGCAGGTATAACATCGGTGCCCAAATCAATCGCCAAAATAAGCACAATCGTTAAGGCAAGTGGAAAGTCCAGCACCACATAAGCAATAAAGGGCAGAATTTCGGGGACATTACTGGTAAGAATGTAAGCAATAAACTTTTTAATATTTTCAAAAATAGTTCTCCCTTCTTCTACCGCACTGACAATGGTTGCAAAATTATCATCCATTAACACCATATTACTCGCTTCCTTGGCAACATCTGTTCCTGTTATGCCCATGGCGACACCTATATCGGCATTTTTTAAGGCAGGAGCATCATTAACGCCATCTCCTGTGACGCAAACAACTTCTCCTTGTTGTTGTAGCGCATTGACTATCTGTAGCTTTTGTTCGGGACTGGTGCGCGCAAAAATAATTTCTGGTTTACTCAGTAATGTTGATAGTTCGTTGGCAGACATTTGGCTTAATTCATCGCCAATAATAATGCAACCTTCCCCCTTAATTAAACCAATTTGACGGGCAATAGCATCAGCGGTAATACCATAATCGCCCGTGATCATAATGAGTTTTATACCCGCATCGTGACAGCGTTTTATTGCATCGGGGACTTCAGGACGAGCGGGGTCTATCATGCCAACAAGACCAATAAAAACAAACTCAGTCTCATTATTTAGCTCAGGTGTCGATATTGTTTTAGACGCGAATGCTAATACCCGCTCTCCACGTAACGCTAACTTTTTAAAGTTATTCAAAATGGTAAGGCGTGAACTATCGGTCAGTGGCTTAGACTCTCCACTGTCAAAATATAAACTGCATTTTGCTAAAACGGTTTCTGGCGCGCCTTTTAAAAGTGCACGGTAATTTGATTGCTGATCAATTTTATTTATCGTGATCATTCGCTTAGTTACGCTGTCAAAAGGTAACTCACTTATTCTGTTATCGAGCCTGTCAGTTTCTCTGCCAAACAAGCCTTCAATATAACTTAATAAGGCCACTTCTGTGGGGTCGCCACTGTAACCAATGTTAATCATATGGGCGTTATTACACAGGGTCATTATTTCAAAGAGTTGATGATGTCCAGCTTGCGCTAAGATGTTGCGATCTTGTGATGAAAATATCTGATTGTTAAGTACAACACAGCTAACACTGATCTTGTTTTGAGTCAGTGTACCCGTTTTATCGGTACAAATTACGGTAGTGCTGCCTAGCGTTTCGACACTCTCAAGGCTTTTAATTAGCGCATTTTTCTTCGCCATACGTTGACTCGCCATACTAAGTGATAATGTTACGGTAGGTAACAAGCCTTCAGGCACATTGGCGACAATAATACCGATAGCAAAAATTAAACTCGCAATTTGCCCTTTGCCCATAGCAACGCTGATTAAAAAGAAACTTACCCCCAGTACAATGGCGATCAATCCTATAATACGAATAAAATGACGCAGTTCTTTACGGATGGGTGTTTCAGTTTGCTCTGTTTCTTTGGTTAGTTTAATCACTTGACCAAATTGAGTATTCATCCCCGTCGCACAGATAACGGCTTTACCATTACCACTTTGAACGAGTGTTCCTGATAGCACCATATTACGACTTTTAAGCAGGTTTTTATCCGAAGGTTGAAGGTCTCGCAGTTGTGGTTCACTCTCGCCAGTTAAGCTACTCATATCAACTTTAAGTTGATTATGTTCAAGTAAACGTGCATCAGCACACACCCTATCGCCTTCATCCAACAACAAAATATCGCCAACGACGACATCAACGGCCTTAATATTCACCGTTTTATTGTCGCGTAAGACATTAACCATTTGAGGCAACATATCTTGGAAGCTTTCCATAATATGTTCATTGTGGCGTTCTTGAAGATAAGTAAAAGTGGCATTGAGAAAAACTACGCTTAACAGGGCATAAGCAATGTAAATATTCCCTTGAGCGGGGTCAATATTTTCAGCTAAAAATGCAAGTAAACTACCAATGAGCAATAGCACAGCGAAATAATTTTTAAACTGTAAGAGAAACTTAAACATTTCAGGTTTTGATTTTTTTACCACCAAAACATTCGCGCCGAATTGCGCACGACGTTGATTAACATCTCCACTAGTTAAACCATTCTCACGGGCGCCAAGCTGTTCTAGTAGTTCATCTAAGGGAATATTATGGGCATTTACTAATAGCTGCTTAATCGTTTTTTGTTGCATTATTAATAAAACCCTTAGCCAAAATTGAAATGAAAGTGATTTTCCGTTTATGTTATAGACCCAGATGCTGGGATAGATAACATCAATGTTTGTCATGGCTGAACGTGCAGTCTCTCATCGCTAGTGATTAAGCGATATGACTAAACCAGAGAGTTAATGCACGCGCCATGAATGATGAATAGGCATCTATAACGGCTCCGAAAACACCTATAATGTTCATGTTATAAACTCCATGCCTTGTAAATAGGTATCATGGAACAAGTACAATGGGTATGCCAACACGATGGGCAAGTTTATTTGCAACACTGCCCAATAAAGCATCGATAAAGGGTGAGCGACCTCTTCGTCCCACAAATAACATATTGGCATGCTCATGCTTAACTTTGTTGAGCAATATTTCAGCTGGTTCCCCCCAAGAAAGCTCACTATCAAGCTGAACGTTTAAGTGGTTATATTTTTTTAACAAAGGTTTAATGATGTTCTCTTCAATTCGGGCTTCTTCTTCCTCTCTCGTTATTATCGGTGGCCCAATACCTTCATACATCATTGGCTGTAGCCCTATCCAATTTAGAACATAAATTAATTTGACACGGTCACCCGATTTATCAGCAAGATTAATTGCACGTTCCACTGCTCTTTCAGAACATTCACTGCCATCGATCCCTACTATGTATAGATGTTTAGTCATTTTTTTACCTGTCATATTGTTGATGTTATCTGAAAGTTTAAGTTTAATAACCGTAATATTGATACCTAGTTGGAGAGTAAGGCACTAATTCATACTGTGGTTGTAAAAAAACGACTAAGTCAACCAACTCTGCAACCGTCATTACGTCATTAAAATTTTTCATTAAGGACTTGCCATCCTTTTGAATTAACTTAAACGCATAGCCACTAGAAAAACTATGAGAAGGGTTAATAATAGCCGTCACAAGTTCCGCATAAGTTTTTACCTTAGTCGTTTTTCTTCCAATCTTAACTGAGATGTTGTCGGTATTCTTAATATCAGGTTGCTGTACTCCTTCTAAAATATGGCATGACAAACACTCATATTTCAAAAATACCGCTTTACCTTTGGCAACGTCTCCTTGCGGTAAACTAAATCCTCTAGGAGAATCAGGGCCATTATCACAACTGACTATGGTGAAAATAAATAAAAAAAAAATGCCGATAATTAACGTTTTCATAAATACCTCATTATAATTGCTTGGGCTATATGGATTTTTTGTCCATATAGCGGGTGAACACTGACCTAATTACGGCTCGCATGAAATAATGGAATACAAAGCATTCGTTGTAGACTACGCCAAAAAACTTGAGTGACACTGATATAGATCAGTTTATTAATATAAAGTCCTTTTTATCGAGTTAACACGCTGTATTTGTGAATAAAAAAGTCAACTCAACCACGATGGACGAAACAACATAACAAGTCCTAATATGAACATGACGCTACCACTTATTAATTTTAAGCGTTGGCCTGCCTCAATAGATAGTTTTTGGCTACTTAACGCAATAACCGCAATGGAAACAGCTAGGGTATCGTCCAATATATAACCCAAAATATAGAGACCAATATAGCCGTAATACATCGGCATCGATAACTCTTGTTGAGTCAAAATTGCCGTATATAACGCCGGAAATCCTGCCGTACACAATAATTCAATGAAATTGACAACAATCGCTAAAACAATGACTCCCAATAACGAAAGCCATAAAGCATGAGCATTGATGATTTTTCTCATTTGCGAATATAGGCCCGGCTTTGCGGTTTGGGGAATAGAGAGTGAAAATTTTATTCTTTGACTGAAAAAATCTCTGATATTTAAACTAGCCATCAATAACGCCAGCCCTCCCAACATTCTCACCACTGTTGTTGATAGACCAATATAAATAAAAAGGTTTAGCCAAGCCGCTATAAACGCATAGTAAACCAGACCACTAACGAGCACAAAAGTACCCGCGATAATGGCCATTTTCTTTCGGTCGTGTAAATGAACTAAGAGCGAGAGTAAAAACAGTAAAACCCACATAGCGCAGGGATTAAAACCATCAAGCAAGCCAATAACGAAGGTAAATACGGGTAAGCCAAAACGCTCAACACTTATATTCCCTAGCACTTGAGAATCAATACTCTGTTGTGGTTGCTGTATGACTGTTTTTATTTGTGATGATACTTCCCGACTCAACAGTGCCACTAACTCTGGACCCGTATCTTCAGCGCTATGAAAACCAACATGAATTTTATCGCCAAAAATAAATGTTGGCACGCCAGGTGGCCATACGCCCGCTTTTTTTGAACGTGAGATGAGCGCTTCCCTTGCAACGCTATTCTTGTCAATTGAATGGATCACTATACGTAAATACGGATAATGGTTTACTAAAATAGGTAAGAATTTTTTTGCCTCTGCACAATGCGGGCAGCCCTCGCGAACGAACACTTCAAGAAAAGGCTTTTCAACAACATTTGTTTGATTTTCTATCGCATAGGCTGTGGGTATAGTAAAAAATAACAAGGCAAATAATAAGTAACATTTAATAAATAAAACCACTAATAGCGTTGAATTAATAACGTTTACATGTGTATCGGACGGAGTAGAATTATCTGTTAATTCTTGATAAATATTCTTTTCTTCATCCGAAAGTTTTTTTGTTCTAGCAAGCGCCGATAATGGTTCTACTTCTTTTTTGATCATTAAACGGTCATCTCTGACAGGAACCGGTAACCCCATGCTATAAATACAATAAGTCATAATCACGCTTCGATGAGTATTTCAAATAGTGAGCGTTGATGATGTTGTGATCTTCGCTAATTTACACTGATCCAAATCAGTGCACGTTTATTATTTTCTTATATAGTAAATGTCACTTATATTCATATGGAGAGATTTTGATGACAGCCTTTAATAAAAAAGTTGCTCAAAACCTTCGTAAGATAGCAGCGTTGCTCAAAGAACAAGACGCTAATTATTTTCGCTGTCAAGCCTATTTGCATGCCGCTCAAACAATAGAAAATTTACCACGAGACCTTAGAGTATTATTCGAAGAACAAGGTATCCAAGGACTTATTCATCTTCCCACTATCGGTACCGGTATCGCTTATTTGATTTACGAGCATATAAGTACGGGTCGAATGTCAAAACTAGAAAACTTGCAAGGATCATCAGATCCTGTCTCTTTATATCAGGTGATCCCAACAGTTGGCAGAGAATTGGCTCAAAGAATTCATGACAAACTTCATGTTAATACACTAGAAGAACTGGAAAGTGCCGTTCACACAGGCCAACTAAACCAGGTTGAAGGTTTAGGAAAAAAACGCCAACAAGCAATAACTGACTGGCTTTCTAATATTTTTAATGCGCGAAATAAAAATCTCAGCGGCTATACCAGTAGATTCGATGAAAAAAAAATTGGCCCGAGTGTTTCTCTGTTACTAAAAATTGATGCCCAATACCGCACTAAAGCTCAAGCAAAAAAATTACCCCTTATTGCGCCTAAACGATTTAATTTAGAAAATAAAGCATGGCTGCCTATTTTGCATGTAACACAGGAAAAGTGGCATTTCACTGCTATTTATTCAAATACCGAACGTGCGCATAAATTAGACAAAATTTTTGATTGGGTGGTTATTTTTTTCTATGATAATCACCACCAAGAAGGCCACCATACCGTTGTAACTGAGACCCATGGTAATAACACAGGGAAACGCGTAGTCAGGGGTAGAGAATATGAATGTCGAATATTTTACGAAACATCAAAGCAGGCTGTATAAACAAAACCATTAATATTTTTGGCACTTTATCCAAAAAATAAACGTGCGACTGATATTGCTCAAGTGATCAATTACATCATTTAGTTTGATACCGGCAAACTATCATTAAGGAAATAAGTAAATGACAAAATATGAGATAGAACCTTTCAATTGGCAATATTTGCTAAATCAGCTTTCAATAGAATTAGAGAACAAAACAATTCACGTGGAAATAATAGGAGAAAGTATCGGAGATCTATTTAAAGCCAGAGACATGACCTTAATAGAGCTGATTTATGACAATAAAAAAGATACGGTTAAAATTGTGTGTGACCATCTGGTTCACTTGATAAAGTCACCATTAACTATTTCTTTTCAACAGGACCAAGGTGTTATGAATGCAATCGAAATTCTTGATGATAATGTTAAAAAGAATGTTGTTAAATTTAAAGACCCATTTTTAGTCCCGCGCCCGTAATACATCAATAATTAGGTTGATTTATTTACTTTCAACTAACGCAAAGCAAATTTTTTGTATTGATCAACTTTGTGTGTTGATCAACATATTATACTAATATCGCACATGTTCTAAATGAAGCTTATTTTGATAGGAGTCTTTTCTATGGTCCTCAAACAAAGAGATGAATACCGCATTTTTTCTATTAAGCAAGTTTGTCGCTTCAACAGAAAAACAACTTCCTACAACAACCAATTGAGGATCAGACGATTCCCCAAGACTCTTTAATGATTTTTCTACCAGACCACTTTTCACTACATTTCGTTTGTCATGCGGGAAGATAATCAAAGAACAGGTATTTAGAAGTTGCGATTCGCAGGTAACAGCAAGATCTTTATATTTAGTGGGTACTCTTTCTTTAACCAAGTTAGAGGGTACGTTTCTCAATATACGAAATTTCATAAGTGATCCATAGCTTTGTTAAAATTAAAATAAATAAACGTCTTATTTTTTAAGCGATTAAAATGAAGTAACATCAACAATTGATGAGACACACGCAAAACTTACCAAAACACTTTTGATCATGAACTGATTAATGTCAGTAAGTGCACAGTTCATATCAAAACGGCTAATGCATAAGTAAAATAATATCTAAACTGACGAGTAAAAATCAACAGCAAGCAGGTTGAGCTGGTTTCAGATGAAACATTCGAGCCATGTTACTCAAAGGCCTGTTGCTATGTTAAGTTCTTTGGGTAAATAGAAGCCTTTTATCATCCCTAAATTTTTTAATGTGGTGTAGGCCAAAAAACTTATTTTTCGTTAGGTGGCGTATTGTTTCTACGATAAATAATATGGTAAACAATGCCCACTAACAGACTGCCACCCACTAAGTTACCCAATATAACCGGCAATAAGTTATTAAAAAAACCAGCCCAAGTAACCGTTTCTGCCACTAAGCTTGTGGTATTAAAAACTTTTTCTAACATGGCTAACGGAATAATATACATATTAGCAATACAGTGTTCAAAACCTGCCGCAACAAAAGCAGAAATAGGAAAAACAATGGCTATCGCTTTATCGATAACAGTACGTCCTGCAAAAGCCATCCATACTGCTATGCACACTAGTACATTACATAACACTCCTTTAAAAAAAGCACTCCAAAATGGCATCGCGGTTTTTACCATCGCTATCTTTATATACTGATCAGCAATTGCGCCATTATTCATTTCGGTATGACCCGACAGAAACACTAATACCGCCAAGCCTGCAGCACCAACAAAGTTAGCAAAGCAAACTATAATCCAGTTTCTAAGGAGCTCTACACTCGTTATTTTCCCCTCTGCCCACGCCATTACTAACAAATTATTACCCGTAAATAATTCTGCGCCAGCAACAATCACCAAGATTAGCCCTAAAGAAAATGCCAAACCGCCAACCACTTGGCTAGTAGCGAAACCAAGGGAAGCATCTGATTTAATTAAGACAAAATAAAGCGCTCCCAAACCTATAAATGCACCTGCAAGTACACCTAACATGAACAAAGATAGAAAAGGTAAATGCACTTTTACAACACCGACATCATTTACCCGTTGAGCAATTTCTTTAGGTGAAAAGGCATCAGAGCCAAATATTTCAGACATAGTTATTTCCTTAGTAACATACCTTAGTGATTTTACTTTAGCTTTATAAAGGTGAGCAACCTAACTAAAGTAAGCATCGCCTGATTTAAATCAGGCAAGTAATAGTTAGTCTAAAAAACGTCCAATACTTACTGCTACACTGGTGACATAAATGGATTATAAGAAGGTGTTGTTATGTGTGCCGATCTCGTTAAAACAATCTGTCCTTTTTGCGGCGTTGGTTGTGGCATGTGTTTAAAAATAAATGAGCAAGGTCAACTACTGAGTGTAGAGCCACAACAAAACCATCCTATAAGTCAGGGGAAACTCTGTGAAAAAGGTTGGAGCACTCCTTACGCTATTAATACCAATGAACGGATAACTCAACCATTAAAGCGTATCAACAAAAATTTTTATCCTATTAGCTGGCAAGAAGCATTAACCACCATAGCTTGTGAGTTAACCTCGATAATTGATGAGTCAGGTAGTCAAACTGTAGGAATTATTAGTAGCGCTAGAGCCAGTAATGAGGATAATTATGCCGCGCAAAAATTTGCCCGTGCGGTATTAAAAACCAATAATATTGACCATTGCGCCAGAATTTGTCACAGCCCAACGGTTGCAGGTCTAAAACAATCTTTAGGCTCTGGTGCTATGACCAATAGCGCCAAAGACATTTTTGACACTGATTTAATATTAGTTTTTGGCGCTGATCCTACCGAAAACCATAGTATTTTGGGTGGGCATATCATGCAAGCGCACGCTCAAGGTACTGAACTGATTGTTGTTGATCCCAGAGTAACTCGCCTTGCCAAGCTAACCTCCATGCATTTACAACTAAAACTCGGCAGTAATATTGCGTTAATCAACGCGTTATTGCATGTCATCATAAAAGAGCAATGGTTCGATAAAAACTTTATTTCGTCACGTACTCAGGGGTTTGAGCAACTAGCACTGCATGTAAAAGATATAACCCCAGAATCAGTTGAGAGTATTACAGGCGTTAGCGCTGAGTTAATTCGCACCACAGCAAAGGCTTATAGCCAAGCAAAACGCGCGATGATTTTCTACGGCATGGGCATAACCCAATATGTAAGCGGCACTAACAATGTTATCTCGCTGGCTAATTTAGCATTAAGCTGCGGTCATATAGGTAAAGTAGGTACTGGCGTTAACCCACTGCGAGGACAAAACAACGTGCAAGGAGCATGTGACATGGGCTGTTTACCGAATGTTTTCCCCGGTTATCAAGCGGTAGCTGAATTAGAAAGCCAAGAAAAATTTAGCAACGCATGGGGAGCAAAAATAGCTCAGCAGCCGGGGTTAACGTCCCTTGGCATGACTAAAGCGGCTCAATCAGGCCATTTTCACGCCTTACTACTTTTTGGGGAGGATCCTGTGGTAACCGACCCTGATCAAAATCATGTGAAATCGTCTTTAAAGAATCTTGATTTATTAGTGGTCGCCGAACTCACTATGACCGAAACGGCAAAATTGGCCGATATTATTTTACCTGCAGCTTCTTTCGCCGAAAAAGACGGTACCTTTACCAATTGCGAGCGACGCGTACAAAAAGTAAATCAAGCCTTAGCACCACTGGGTGAAGCTAAAGGTGATTGGCAATGGTTACAAGCGCTCGCCAAGCAAATGGGTAGTCAGTTACTAAACTGGCAAAACAGCGAGGAAGTATTTAATGAGATGGCCTCGTTAACTCCTGATTATCAAGCGATGACTTACCAAAAAATTAGTGATAACTCAGGCTTACAATGGCCATGCACCTTTGATGCTCCAGAGGGCACGTCTATTTTACATCAACAAAGTTTTCCTATTGGTAGGGCACGATTTATTCGCGTTAATCACGTTGATATCGATGAGCCAATCGATGACCTCTTTCCACTATTATTAACCACTAACCGTTTACATTTTCACTATGGTTGTGGCTCAATGACGCGTAAATCTCCTTTATTAGAAAGAGAAACACCGCCTGGCCTACTCTTTATTAATCCTATTGATGCTCACGCTCTCGATATTACCCATCAAGCGCCAGTGAGTATTAAGTCTCGTCGCGGCTATGTTGAAACTCGCGCTATGCTCAGTGACGATGTACCTGTTGGTTTAGTTGCTATGCCTTATCATTTTAAAGAAGCGCCCTCTAATCAGCTGACTAATACTGCACAAGACCCTGTCACCAAAATGCCTGAGCTTAAAGCTTGTGCCGTTGCGGTAACCCCATTAGCCAAAGGACAACCCCCTAAAACAATACAACAACTACAAGGGGAGCAATAATATGGAAATTTATCTGCTAGATAATTTGGACTTGCTACAGCAACATTTACTCATCGAACATCAACTTTATCAAGTCATCGAAGATGACAATGGGCAGTGTTCTTGGCAACAGCAAACTAAAGCAGGTAATGCCCCCCTTATTGCCAAGCTGCCCCAAAGCTCGGCTAAAGATTTTTTCTTTGCTGAACATGAAAACTTACTGATTTTTAATGGTGAATATTTTCAAGAAACGCTACCAAAACCTGCTCCTTTTGTATTATTTGGTGCACTAAGCTGTGACCTTACTGCCATCAGTTACCAAGATAAATTTTTTAAAGACGACCCTTATTATCAAGCAAGGCGTCAACAATGTTTACTCGTAGGACTTGATTGTATACAGCCATGTCAGCAAGGATTTTGTCCAACGGTTGATGCGGGGCCAGGGGTTAGAGAGCACAGTGCTGACATTATTTTGCATCCTTTAGAAAATCAACAATGGTTAGTGATCACGACGAGTGATAAAGGTAGTGAAGCAGTTAAAGGCTTAGCACTTAGCGTCGCGCACTGGCATTTATTAACTCAACGCGATCTCGTTATACATCAATGTGAACAAGACTTTCCTGACAATACTTATATTACTCAAGCGATAGACAAGCTTAATAGCGGCGAAATTAAGGATTCATTTTGGCAGCAACTGGCGGTGCAATGCCTTGGCTGTTCGGGGTGTACCACCTTATGTCCTACTTGTTCTTGTTATAGCACTCGCAGTATTACTGTTGAATCGGAGCAGAAAAAAGTGATAAAACAGCAACGTTTTTGGGACTCTTGCCTTTATGAAGGTTTTCAACGTGAAGCCAGTTTTCACAACCCTTCAAGCGATGCTGGTAAAAGAGTTCAACGATTTTGGCACCATAAATTTGGCAATGAGTTTTTCACTGAATTTAACCGCCATGGCTGTGTAGGATGTGGCCGCTGCGAGCAAACTTGCCCCGGTGTTATTGGCATACATAGCGTAATGAAAAGGATTAATAGCGATGCTTAATCATACTCCAGATGCAATTGAATTAGTGGATTATATTGATGATGGTGAAAAGGCTCGTCATTATCAATTTCGCTTGCGCAACATAACTAGCCACGCAACAACGTACGACTGGCAAAGTGCCCAACCTGGACAGTTTTTTATGCTCAATGTCCCCAGTATTGGTGAAGCCGCTTTTACTTTTACTGAGCCTCCTAATGAACAAGGAGAGTTTCGTGCTTTAATTCGTCAAATGGGTAAACTTACCCATACTTTATTTACCCTGCCCAGAGGCGAAATTCTTGGTGCTCGTGGTCCTTTTGGACGTGGGTGGCCGTTAGAGGAAGTTATTGGCAAAAATATTATTATTATTGCTGGTGGTTGCGGCTTAGCACCTTTAGTTAATTTAATTAATGGTTTGATTGATAATCTAGCAGATGATCAACGGGTCGTATTAGTTTATGGGGCACAAAGCAAGCAAGCGCAACTATTGTCTCCTGAACGAGAACGTTGGCAAACGCATATTAAAATTTATAACACCTTAGATGAAATAAAGGATCAATACACGTTAGCCGAAAATGAAAGCCAAGGGACACCACTAGATATAGTAGATACAGCAATGGCTGGTTTTACCAAGCCACCAGCAACAGCACTCCTTTGCGGCCCCGAAATAATGATGCATCGCGCCGCAATACAGTTGGTTAATAAAGGAATGACCAGTGATACTATTTTTCTCGCCATTGAAAGACGTATGCATTGCGCCGTTGGGCTTTGTGGTCATTGCTATTTAAATGCACACTATGTTTGCAAAAAGGGTCCTACGTTTAGTTGGCAGGAGTTACAATCCCTCGTTTAGGGATAATTGCTTTTGCTCGGCCTTAGCGATATGAATACTTGCTTTAACAACAGAGTCTGGGTTTAAGGAAATTGAATCGATACCAGCTTTCACCAAAAACCCGGCAAATTCAGGATGATCAGATGGCGCTTGCCCGCAGATCCCTACTTTACAATGGTGCTGATGAGCCACTTGGATCACTTGCGCAATCATGATTTTCACCGCCTCATTTCTCGCATCAAATAAGGGCTTTAATTCGACGGAGTCTCTGTCTATACCCAACACTAATTGCGTTAAATCATTACTTCCAATAGAAAATCCATCAAAACGCTGGGCAAACTGCTCAGCTAAAATAATATTTGATGGGATTTCACACATAACGTAAACCTGCAAACCATTAAGACCACGAGTGAGTCCTGCCTCTGCCATTACTGCTAATACTTGGTCAGCTTCACTGGGCGTTCGACAAAAGGGGATCATAACAATAATATTATCAAAGCCCATCTCTTGACGAGCTTTTATAATGGCTTTGCATTCTAGTTTGAAAGCATCTCGATAAAGCGGATGATAATAACGAGAGGCACCACGTAGCCCTAACATAGGGTTTTCTTCTTCAATTTCAAAAAATTCACCCGCTAATAAACCTCGGTATTCATTTGATTTAAAATCTGACATACGCACAATCACAGGTTTAGGATATTGCGACGCTGCGATTTTACCAACACCTAAAGCAAGTTTATCAATAAAATAATCAGGAGGATTTTGATACCCTTGGGTTAATTGGTCTATTTTAGCGCGCACCTTGTCATCGCTTATTTTTTCAGGCTGTATCAACGCCATGGGATGTAAACAAATTTGGCTAGAAATAATGAATTCAATGCGCGTTAAACCAATGCCCGCAACGGGTAATGACCACCACTGAAAAATACCATCAGGCATGGCCGCATTGATCATAATATCTGTTTTAGTTTTTGGTATATCAGCTAAATTAACCGCATGTTCTTCAAAAGCTAATTTGCCTTGATATACTTTTCCTATAGAGCCTTGTGCGCAACTTAACGTCACCTCTTGCTCATTTTGCAATAACTGTGTGGCATTTTCACAACCGACAATAGCGGCTACTTTTAACTCGCGACTTACAATAGCCGCATGACTTGTTGGCCCGCCACTATCCGTTATAATTCCTGCCGCTCTACGCATAATTGGCACCCAATCAGGATCCGTTTTTTGCGTCACTAGAACCGCCCCATCTGGAAATTTATCGATATCTTTAGGGCTATCTATTTTAAATACTTTCCCTGTAGCAATAGCGCTGCCGACACTTGCCCCTTGAACAAGCACTGTTGATTCTTCTTTTAGCTGATAATTTACTAATACTGAGCCAACCTTTTGCGACTCTACTGTTTCAGGCCTCGCCTGAACGATATAAAGTTGCTGAGTAACAGAGTCTTTCGCCCATTCCATATCCATAGCACAGCCATAGTGTTGCTCTATTTTTACTGCCCAGCGAGCAAGGATTAGAATTTCATGGTCCTTAAGAACGAGTGTCGCTCTCTCATCCTCACTCGTATCAAGGGTAATAGTTGGCTGTTGTAGTGATGAGGAAAACAGCATTTTTTGACGTTTGTTACCACAGTTTTTTTCAATAATAGGTCGCAAGTGTTCTTGGTTAAGTAAAGGCTTATAAACCATAAAACTATCGGGTGTTACTGTCCCCTTAACAATGGTTTCACCCAACCCCCAGGCGCCATTTATCACGACAACATCAGGAAAACCTGTTTCAGTGTCAAGACTAAACATCACTCCAGCACAATGAGAGTTAAGCATTTGTTGAACACCAACACAAAGCGCCAATTTTTGATGGTCAAAGCCTTGTTCTTGGCGGTAAACGATTGCTCTATCAGTATAAAGTGAAGCAAAGCATTGACGACAAGCTTCAAGCAAATTGTCTTCACCAGTAACATTTAAATAGCTTTCTTGCTGACCGGCAAAACTCGCTTCAGGCAAATCTTCAGCGGTGGCTGAGCTTCTAACCGCGACACTGATATTGTATTGTTCTTTTTCTTGAGAATGTTCTTTAGAAATCCGCTTTGAAAGCTCTTTATAGGCGCTACAAATTTCTTCTTGCTGCGTTGCTGTGAACTCTCCTTGGCTGATCAATGCCCTAATAGCTTTCCCCGTTAATGCTAAACTTTTAGCACCGGCAATATATGATTGTAAGTGTTGCTTAATAAGTTCATCAAGGTCGTTTTGACTTAAAAAGTCACGAAATAATTGGGCGCTAGTGGCAAAACCTGTAGGCACCGCAATGCCACTTTTCGACATAGCCGTGATCATTTCCCCTAGACTCGCATTTTTACCGCCTACTTTAGCGACATCGGCAATGGTTAACTCATCAAACCAATAGAGGTAAGGACTATTAATATGAGTAGAAATATTAGCGCTATTAATCATTATGTTGTTCCTTATTTTTTGATTTATGCTTTTACCTTAACGGTTAGGCTAGAGGTTTTTCGGGTAGTTTTTCAGATAGATAGTTAAGCATTTTGTTAAAGGTATTCACTTGAGGGTAATCACCCTCAGCAATACTGACACCCGTAGATTTTTTTAAAGCGATTAAATAATTGATAAAATCCATAGAATCTAAATCACATTCTTCGCGAATATCTTCATCCATATTAATATCTTCTTGTTCAATTTCAGGCGCTGCCTGTTGAATAGCTTCAAGAATAATTTGTTGAATATTTTGTTGAGTATATGTGCTGCTCATAAGCATTCCGGTTTCTGTAATTTTTTAGCCAAATAGTTAAGGAACTTAGCGGCTAACATGCCATCAATCACTCGATGATCAGCGCTCAAGCTTACCGTTAACACTTGTGCTATCACCATATTATCATTAACAACTTTGGCTGTTTTTCTCACTTTACCAAAGCCTAAAATAGCCACTTGTGGCGGATAAATGATGCCGAAAACACTGTCAGCTCCACGCTCCCCCATATTCGTCACTGTAACGGTGGCATCCATTAATTCTGAGCTACGTAAGTGTCCGTTTCGACTACGTTCGGTAATATCTCGTAAACCTTGCATAAGCTCAGTTATTGATAATTTATCAACATCATGTATCGCCGGCACCACTAAACCTCCTTGGCGTAAACTAATGACATTACCTATATGAATGGCACTGACTTGTTCAAAGTGATTGCCGTGAGGTAAATCACTTTGAGATACGTCGTTTTGGTAGAAGCCGTTAAGTTTAGGATATTTAACCAAGGCATTTGCCAACGCCTTTAATAATAATGCCAGTAAGATCACATGGTCTTCTGGGGAGCTTGCTTTATTTTGTTGTTGTAACCACTGTTGCGCCCTCGTGATATCAACTTCTACACTTAAATAAAAGTGTGGAATTTCCTGTTTTGATTTAGTCATTGCTACTGCGATAGCATTGCGCATATTCTGTTCTGTAGTACCAGCAGACTTAAGCTTCACAGTGTTTAGCTGTTTTTTATCTGTTATTAAAGGCGTTAGGTCATTTAACAAAATAGCCCCTTGTGGCCCGCTACCTATAATGCCTGTTAAATTTATTTGCTGCTCTTTTGCCAAACGTCGAGCAATAGGCGATGCTTTAATATCTCTGATTTTGACATCAGGTACGTTAACTTGCTTATTAACCGGAGACGTTTCAGCAACCTGAACAGATGTTTCATTTACTTTTTCCACCGCAGGTACTACTGATTTAACTACTTTATTCGATGGTTCAGCTAAAGCAATGCGTGCCAATATAGTACCAACAGGTACTTCTATAACAGGTTCAACTAAAATTTCTGTGATAGTACCGCTAGAATACACCTCCATGTCGATAGCTCCCTTTTGCGTTTCTAGTACGGCAATAATGTCACCACTATTAACTTTATCGCCTTCTTTGACTAACCACTGAGTCAACGTGCCTTCGGTCATATCAGCGCCTAGGGAAGGCATCGTTATATCTTCAAGCTCTGCCACACTGGTTTTTATTTTATCACTTGGTGTCGATGTCATTATCGCGCTACCATAATATTTTGAGCAGCTGTCACGATTTCTTCAACTTGAGGTAACGCTGCTTGCTCAAGGTGGCTAGGATAAGGAATAGGAACTTCTACCGTGCAAAGCCGTTTAACTGGCGCATCTAAATGCCAAAAAGCTTGTTCCATAATAATTGCACTAATCTCTCCTGCTAAACTGCCCGTAAGCCAAGCTTCATCAATGATAATCGCACGATGTGTTTTAGTGACACTGGCAACAATAGTCTTTGTATCAAGGGGGCGTAAACAGCGTAGGTCTAACACTTCAGCGCTAATATTTAATTTTTTAAGTTGTTTAGCTGCAGATAATGCTTTATGTAAACTGCCTCCATAGGTGATCAAACTAACATCAGTTCCTTGCTGGCGAACTAACGCTTTCTCCATGCTTTCTTCACTGTTTTCTAAGACGTCTCCGCGCGTATTTAACAGCATTACATGCTCAAAAATAATCACCGGATCGGGATCCGCTAATGCCTGAATTAACATATGCTTTGCATCAGTATGCGTTGCCGGACTTAACACTTTTAAACCCGGAATATGTGCATAAAAATTTTCCCAACTATGGGAGTGTTGTGCGGCAAGTTGTAAACCTGCGCCACATGCCATGCGAATAACCAATGGCACATTTACCTGTCCTCCTGACATATGGCGCAGTGTTGCTGCACTATTAACAATTTGATCCATCGCCAACAAGCTAAAATTAACCGTCATCACTTCAATAATTGGGCGCATGCCACCCAATGCAGCGCCTACTCCTACACCAACAAAACCCGATTCACATAAAGGTGTATCAATAATTTTATGCTCACCATATCGTTCAAGTAATCCTTTACTAACACCATAACAGCCGCCATAACGACCGACATCTTCACCCATCAAAAATACGCGGTCATCATCAATAAGCGACTGTTCAATACCCGCTCGCAAAGCTTCGCGATAAGTCAACACTTGCTCGCTCATGATTACTCTCCTTGGCTTGTATTAATCGATGATACAGCTGGGCTATAAACATCTTTAGTTAGATCCGATATCGGCTCCCATTCGCCTTGTTCTGCAAATGTAATCGCTGCTTGTATTTCATCCTTTATTTCAGCTTCAATGCTGCTAATTTCTTTATCTTCCAGACGGTTATTATCTTTTAACCAAGTAATTAAACGGATCACTGGACCTTTTTCTTGCCATAACTTCACTTCAGCCTTATCTCGGTATAACTGTCCATCAAAGCTTGAATGTCCACGAAATCGATAACTTTGACATTCTAAAAAGTACGGCTTATTAGTTTCTCTTATTTGATCAACCGCTTTGCTACTTGCCGCTTCAACATCAACAACATTCATGCCATCAACCTGCACTGCGGTCATTCCATAACTGTTGGCTTTTTTAGCGATATTGGTTTCAGACTCAGACAGTGCCAACGCTGTTCCCATGGCATAGCGATTATTTTCACAAATGAATAGCACAGGTAATTGCCATAACACTGCTAGGTTCATCGCCTCATGAAACTCCCCTTCAGCAACCGCCCCTTCACCAAAAAAACAGACGGTTAGCGCTTGTTGCTCTTGTTTTTTATTTGCCATAGCCAGGCCTACTGCTAAAGGTAAACCACCACCAACAATGGCATTACCACCATAAAAGTTCTGGCTTTTATCAAATAGGTGCATAGAGCCACCGCGCCCTCGGCTACAGCCATTAGTACGACCATACATTTCGGCTAGAATACACTTCATTGATAAGCCGCGCGCCAGTGCATGACCATGCTCTCGATAAGTAGCAACAATATTATCTTTAGCAAGGAGGGTCGACATTACGCCAACCGCAATGGCTTCTTCACCAATGTATAAATGTAAAAATCCACGAATTTTTTCTTGGGCATAAAGCTCAGCACATTTTTCTTCAAAATATCGAATACGTAACATTTTTTTGAGCTGTGCAAGTAAATGCGTTCGATCAAGGTGTAATTTATGCTTCATTGCTCATCACTCTCTAAAGTTGATATGTCGCCCTGTGGCAAGCCCAGTTCTCGTGCTTTAAGTAAACGACGCATTATTTTGCCGCTGCGAGTTTTGGGTAAGTTTTGTCGAAATACTATTTCTTTTGGGGCAACGGCTGCGCCAAGTTTTTTACGGGCAAAGCCTTTAAGCTGCTTTTGTAATTGCTCACTTGGGATTACGCCTGATTTTAAGGTAACGTAAGCCTTAACAACCTCTCCAGCAATGTCATCCGGTATGCCAATAACGCCTACCTCAATCACATCTTCATGTTCCATCAAGGCACTTTCTACTTCAAAAGGACCTATTAAGTGACCCGATGATTTAATTAAATCGTCAGCGCGGCCTACAAACCAGTAGTAACCTTGTTCATCTCTATAAGCTAAATCACCACTGAGATACCAGCCTTGTGTGAAACAATGTTGGTATTTTTCATTTTGGTGTAAATAGCCACGAAACATTGATGGCCAGCCTTGTTTTAATGCTAATTCGCCAATTTGATTTGCTTCACTAAGTACTTCGAGTGTCGCTTGCTCACTTTCTTTATTAGTTCGCTTAACAATTCCTGCCTCAATACCGGGTAATGGCAAGCCCATAGCGCCCGGTTTAATTGGCATGCTGGCATAGTTGGCAATCATTATTGCTCCCGTTTCTGTTTGCCACCAATTATCATGAAACGGCAAACCAAGAACACGTTCACTCCACACAACAGCTTCAGGATTAAGTGGCTCACCGACACTGGCGATAAAACGCAGGTGTGATAAATCATACTTTGTTCGTATCTCATTACCCGCCTTCATTAACATGCGAATAGCGGTTGGCGCGCTATACCAAACATTGACTTGCTGCTGATCAAGTATTTGATACCAACGTTCTACTTCAAATTCAGCCTCATCAACAATCATGGTTGCACCAAGACATAAAGGCGCAATAATGCCGTAAGTAGTACCGGTGACCCAACCCGGATCAGCCGTACACCAATAAATGTCCGTTGCATGTAAATCAAGTGCATAATAAGCAGAAGATTTATGTGCTACGACGGCTTGATGAACATGAACAACCCCTTTAGGTTTCCCTGTAGTACCACTGGTAAAGTGTAATAAAGCCATATCATCTGGCGATGTTTTTACACAAGGTAAACCAGCGTTGGCATTTTCCATTAATTTACTTAGCGCATAGCAACCATCATCAAGTACACCTGCTCCGTCAATTAACAAAATAGCCTTTAAGTGAGGTAATTCTTGCCACCATTTAGCGACTTTTTTTCGATACAAACTCATGGTGGTAACGAGGACATTGGCCTCACCTATTTCCATGCGAGAACGAATAGGCTCAGGACCAAAAGCTGAAAATAAGGGAGTGAAAACACAACCGGCTTTTAAGGTGCCTAAGGCTGCAATATATAATAAAGGTAATCGACCTGCTAAGCTGAAAATGCGACTCCCCGACTCAAGACCAAGTGTATTTAACACACTAGCAAAACGGCTGGTTTGTTCTGCTAAGTCCCGATAGGTAAAATCAACACATTGATTTTGCTTACCAAGCCAACGCAAGGCTATTTTGTTTTCATTTGAGGTGTTTAAATGGCTATCGATAGCTTGATACGCAATATTGAGTTGCGTCGTTACACTAGGCCATTTAAAGTGTTGATAGCATTGTTGATAGTCAGGTAAATTACTTGCTTGATTATCACTAGTATATTTATTAATTATTTTTTTATTCATACTTTATATTTGCAGTTTTGTTTAATGAACAGCCCATATACTACTCAAACAAGTAAGGTATAAACTTAGGTATAGTATTTGTACAAATTCCTCCTGTTCTTTTCAATGATCTAAATCAGTTAGTTGTGGATGTGTTAGAAAACCTTCACCGCTTAACTTTTATTAGCGCGATGAAATAGGTTTAAGTGATGGGTTATTCGACAAACATGATAACTGACTCGCTTAAGCCAGCGTATTGCCTCTATCTTTTGTGTTGCTTGCGGCACAGTGACATTGCCTTCGGCAATATTACTCATTACGTTATTTCTCACAGGGTTTAATTGGGCCAATAATTTTTCGTAAGCTTTACTCCCTAGTTGAGCATTTTGATGCCAATGTTGTTGATCTATATTGTCAGTAATATGTCTAACAATAGTTATAAATTGCTTTACATATACCATTAAATCGTCATTATCTTTTGCGGCAAAAGCACGATACTCTTCCTCATCAAAGCGCTCATGCAAACGCTGTAAATGATCTAAAATATGAATAGCTGCTACTAGCTGTTGCCACTGAGGATTATCTGCTTTGTCTAAATGAATAAAATCGACATAAGCATGAGTTTCAATCGCCCAATCAATGTATCAGCAGGGAATTGATCAGGGGTAATAATGTGATCTAAGCCACTCATTCCCTCTTGCATCATGCTTATGCCAACAAAAATTAAACCAAATCCTGCTAATGCAAAGCCGATGGAGGCAATACGCTTTTTAGCGAACAATTTAAGAATAGCGCCAATAAAAATAACCGGTAAAATAACGGTACCTAGCTTTAATTTAAAGCCTAATAGAACCACTAACCAACCCGTAATAGTGGTTCCGGCATTGGCTCCAAAAATAATACCTAATGACTGTGAAAAGGTCATTAGGCCAGCACCAACAAAACCAACAGCAGCTACCGTTACCGCACTTGATGACTGCAATATCGCTGTACAAGTAACGCCTGTCAAAGCAGCAGATAATGGGCTTTTAGTGAGTTTTTTAGTGTATTACGAATAATGCCTCCTGCAAGTTCGTGTAATGATCCTGTCATCACAATCATGCCTAATAAAAAAATACCAAGCCCACCAAGCACCTGAAATAAGGTGGTTAAATGATTAATATAAGCCCCTTCATTAATACCGTTCTCACTGTATTTAAAAGTTTATCTTTAACCTTGCCCCTGACTTATGTCAGGTAAAAACGATTTTTCCTTTGATTTAAGATAATTACAACATTAAACATTTAGTAGATTCAGATGATCTAACTACACTGATCATATTGTGCTAACGATGGGAATAAAAATATGAGGACTTGTCATGTACAGCTTGGCTAATGTGTTTTTATTACTGAGTTGTGCGTTTTTGACCGTAAACGCACAGTCAATGCAAAATATCCCCACACAAATGGCAAAGCAAGCTAATTATACCGAAGTGCCCTTACTTAACATTAAAGGTGCTATAGGACCGGCGATAAATGATTATCTAGTTAGAGAAATATCTCTAGCTAACGCTAATACTAAAACGCCACTGATATTAATTACTTTAGACACTCCCGGCGGTTTAAGTGCCAGTTTACGTGACATTAATAAAAGTATACTCGGTTCAACCGTGCCAATAGCTTGCTTGGTATATCCGCAAGGAGCTCGCGCAGCAAGCGCTGGCACTTATATCCTTTATGCTTGCCACATTGCAGCAATGGCTTCAGCGACTACGCTTGGCGCAGCAACTCCGGTAAATATTGCTTCGCCCATAGTGTCAGAGCCCAAAGATAAATCTGAAAAAAACAAGACTTCTTCTATGGAAAAAAAAGTGCTTAATGATGCTATTGCCTATATTCGTTCCTTAGCTCAATTACGTAATCGCAATGCCGAGTGGGCAGAAAAATCGGTAAGCGATGCAGCCACTTTAACGGCAAGTGAAGCGTTAAAAACCAATGTTATTGATATAATCGCCGAAACGCCACAAGCGCTAATGGAGCAACTAAACGGTAAGGAAGTATTAATAAACCAACAAGTTATTCAATTAGATCTTACTAATGTAAACCTAACCGCCAAAAGCCCCGATTGGCGTAGCCAATTTCTTGCCACCATTACCGATCCTAATATTGCCTATATTCTAATGCTAATGGGTATTTACGGCTTAATGCTAGAGTTTTACAGTCCCGGTATAGGTGTTGCTGGAGTGATTGGTGGCATATCACTATTTGTCGCTCTATATGCTTTTCAATTACTACCGGTAAATTATGTTGGCGCGGGTTTAGTTATTTTAGGCATAGTATTATTGATCGCAGAGTCTTTAGTGCCCAGCTTTGGTGTTTTTGGCATAGGCGGTGTTGCTGCTTTTGTTATAGGTTCAATCTTTTTATTTAATACCGATCTAGACCATTTCAAAGTGTCATTGCCACTAATATATGGAATTGCATTTACCTCTACATTTTTTATTGTTTTTGCTTTAGGTTTTATTTGGCGGGCAAGAAAAAATAAAGTCGTTAGTGGCCAAGAAGAATTCATTAATGCTTGGGTAACTGTTGATGAAGATTTCACTGAAAACGGCTACGTTATATTCAATGGTGAGCGTTGGGCTGCTTATTCCTTACAGCCAGTAAAAAAAGGTCAAAAAGTTAAAGTTCAATCTATCAAGGGGTTAAAACTAAATTTAGCCTCAACTGCCACATTAGTTAACGATAAGGAGCAAACTAATGCCTCCCATACTTAATAATATTGAGATATTTTCAACGTCGATAATATTTTTATTTATCGCCATACTGCTAAGCGCCTTTCGAATTTTAAGAGAGTATGAACGCGGCGTTGTTTTTTTACTTGGCCGCTTTTATAAAGTAAAAGGTCCTGGCTTCATTATTGTTATTCCTTTAATTCAGCAAATGGTGAAGGTGGATTTACGTACCGTAGTTATGGATGTTCCCAGCCAAGATGTAATTAGTCGTGATAATGTTTCGGTAAAGGTCAATGCCGTTATTTATTTTCGAGTGATAGATCCACAAAAAGCTATTATTAATGTTGAAGACTTTTTGCAAGCAACCTCACAACTAGCACAAACCACGCTAAGATCTGTGTTAGGGCAACATGAACTCGATGAAATGCTCGCTAATAGAGATATGTTGAATACCGACATTCAAACCATTCTAGATGAGAGAACTGATGGTTGGGGCATTAAAGTTTCAAATGTTGAAATTAAACACGTTGATTTAAATGAAAGCATGATCCGAGCTATTGCCCAACAAGCAGAAGCAGAGCGAACACGTCGTGCAAAAGTGATTCATGCCTTAGGAGAACTGGAAGCATCAGGAAAGTTAACAGAAGCAGCCAGTAAACTATCAGAACAACCAAATGCTATTATGTTGCGCTATTTACAAACGTTAACGGAAATTGCAGGCGAAAAAAATTCCACCATTCTTTTTCCTTTGCCAATGGAGTTGATAAATGGCTTATTAGAAAAAAATATAAAAGGTAAAAACACTGAAAACCATTAAAAGATCAATATTAGAAAGATCGCCAAACGATTAGGAATAATTAGCAAGCAAACGAAAAAAGGCCGATTCATTACGAATCGGCCTTTAGATGTCTATTTGTATAATTTAGTGGTGCGGTTGGGGGGACTTGAACCCCCACGACCTAAGTCACCAGCCCCTCAAGCTGGCGCGTCTACCAATTCCGCCACAACCGCGCAATACTAAATTTATACTATTTTTTCTTAATAAGTTAACTTGCTAATATTGAGGTTAATTAGCTTCATTAACTTTTTGAGAGTAAAGACTCTCAACCTAGCGTGTCTACAAATTACGCTATGTTTAATTTTAACATTTATTCTGGTATATCGCTGTCACTCGATTTTTTTGATGCTATAGGCACATCTGTATTTTCTACTGATTTAGTTGGCTCTATACTTTCACTAGGTATTAAATCATCACCTGGGATACTTTGCTCAACAGGAGAGTTTAAGTTGTTCCACTCATCGGTAGACTTAATTCTGTTTGCTGTTAAGTTACCTAACACTAAGCTGATAACAAAGAATGCAATTGCAAGCCATGTTGTCGCTTTAGTGAGAAAGTTACCTGAACCACTTGAACCGAATATTGTTGCTGAAGAGCCGGCACCAAAAGATGCGCCCATATCTGCGCCTTTACCTTGTTGGATTAACACTAAACCAATTAAACAAATTGAAACTATTAAATAAGCGATAATTAACACTTGATACAACATTTTAAGATCCTTTGGCTGACGAGCAAATTATTTTGAATTCGTCGACTTTTAAACTAGCACCACCGATAAGACCACCGTCAATATCAGTTTGTGCAAATAATTCTTCACAGTTCGCAGCGTTTACGCTACCACCATATAACAATGGCACTTTATTCGCGATTAATTCATTAGCATTTGCTAAGAATTGGCGGATAAATAAGTGTGTTGCTTGTGCCATTTCAGGTGATGCTGTTTTTCCTGTACCAATTGCCCATACAGGCTCGTAAGCAATAACAACATCAAGAAATTTTTCAATACCAATTTCATCAATTACTGGCTGTAATTGTGAAGCTAATATTGTATCAGTTTGTTCAGCGCTTCTTTCGTCCTCGCTTTCGCCTATACATAAAATAGGTGTTAAACCAGCGTTAAGCACTGCTTTAACTTTATGAGCGACTTGCGTACTTGTTTCTTTGTAGATACTTCGGCGTTCAGAGTGGCCTACAATAACATAGTTTACAGAAACTTCATTGAGCATATCTGTTGATACTTCACCAGTATATGCACCGCTTTTGTGTTCACTTACATTTTGTGCACCCAAATGGATGTTAGCTTGTAAATTTTCACTTTTAGCATTCAATGCGAAAGCTGATAAAAAAGGAGTAGGCGGACAAACAACAACATTAACATTTTCAGCTAGTTTGACACTATTTAATCCTGAAATCATTTCTTTTATAAGCGGCAAACTTCCGTTCATTTTCCAGTTTGCTGCGACTATTGCTTGTCTTTTCATTTATCTTTCCTAATTAAAGCGGCGAGATATTAACTAACCTAGGAACAAGATACAAGTGTTTAACTTAATATCTTGTTCATTTGCTTATTATTCAACCGTCTTGGTAGTATTTTCGCTAACAAGCGGTTTTTACAGCATCGGCAATGATATTCGCTAAATCGGTAACTTCGGTTAATTCAGGTCCTTCAACCATCACACGGATCAAAGGCTCTGTTCCAGATTTACGCAATAAAACTCGCCCACGACCAGAAAGTTTTTCATTAACATTATGAACAGCAGACACGACATTCTGTGCGGTTAGCGGGTCATTATCACCTGTAAACTTAACATTAACTAAAACTTGCGGTAGTTTTGTCATACCTTGACGAAGTTCATGCAATGTTTTATCGCCACTACAAACAGCCGTTAATACGTTTAACGCCGCTATAATGCCATCACCTGTAGAAGTATTTTTTAAATTAATGACGTGACCTGAGTTTTCTGCGCCCAATTGCCAGCCTTTTTTATTAAGCATTTCGGTAACATAGCGGTCACCTACTTTACTACGAGCAAAAGGTATCCCCATGTCGGCTAGTGCTATTTCTAACCCCATATTACTCATTAAGGTACCCACAACACCACCACTAATGACACCACTTTGTAAGTCGTTTGAAGCAATAACATAAACACATTCATCGCCATCAAGTACATAGCCGGTATGGTCAACCATCATCAAACGGTCACCATCGCCATCTAAAGCAATACCTAAATCAGCTTGATGCTCAACAACAGCCTTACTAATAGCATCCATTGACGTTGCGCCACATTGGTCATTGATATTAGTACCATTAGGAGAAGTGCCAATTTCAATCACTTGGGCACCTAGTTCACGAAAGACATTAGGTGCAATGTGATAAGTTGCCCCGTGAGCACAATCGACGACAATCTTGTAATTTTTTAATGAATATTGACTGGGAAAGTTACTTTTACAAAATTCAATATAACGACCCGCTGCATCTTCAATACGCGTTGCTTTACCTAATTTTGCAGATTCTACACAACCCATTTCTTTATCTAACTCAGCTTCAATAGCAAGTTCTACATCATCAGGTAACTTCTCACCATTTTGTGAGAAAAATTTGATACCGTTATCATAAAATGGATTATGCGAAGCACTTATAACAATACCTGCTTCAGCACGAAAGGTTTTGGTAAGATAAGCAATACCAGGTGTTGGCATTGGCCCCAATAAGCCAATATCAATACCCGCAGCAGAGAAACCAGCCTCTAAAGCAGACTCAAGCATATAGCCAGAAATACGGGTATCTTTACCAATTAATACTTTTTTAGTACCCTGTGCGGCAAGTACACGACCAGCGGCATAACCTAACTTCATCACGAATTCTGCGGTGATGGGGTATTGTCCTACAAGGCCTCTTACGCCATCAGTTCCAAAATATCTTCTTTCTGACATTTTATTTGTCCTTTATATTTACTTTTTTAGTATGTTTAATGATTATTTATTTATGTGGGTCGCTTGCAAAACTTTTAGCGCATCTACTGTTTCTTTTACATCGTGAACACGAATGATTTTCGCCCCTTGCTGAGCAGCAATAATTGCTGTAGCTAAGCTACCGGCTAATCGTTCATTAACGTCACGATTAAGCAGGGTTCCTATCATCGACTTTCTTGATAAACCGGCTAACAGTGGTAGATTAAAAGCGTGAAATTTATCCATGTTGGCCAATAAACTGTAATTTTGTTCTAACGATTTTCCAAATCCAAAACCGGGGTCTAAAATAAGCCGAGAAGCGCTAATACCAGCTTGTGTACAGGCTAAAATTCGTTGTTCAAAGAATGTTGATATGTCTGTAATTAAATGCTTATATTGAGGGTTGTGCTGCATTGTTCGTGGTAAACCTTGCATATGCATTAAACAAATAGCCACACTTTGATCTTGCGCTAACACATCTAGACAACCATCGTTTTGTAATGCTCGAACATCATTGATAATACCTGCGCCATGGGCAATTGCTTCTGCCATTACCGATGGTTTACTCGTATCGATAGAAACAACAACATTGAAACGTTTATTAATGGCTTTTAATACAGGGATAACGCGGCTTAACTCGTCTTTTTCAGTAACGTCTTTAGCCCCTGGGCGAGTTGACTCACCACCTATATCGATAATGGCGGCACCATCAGCTATCATTTGTTCAACTTGATTTAATGCCAAATCGATACGAGAGAATTTTCCCCCGTCAGAAAACGAGTCAGGGGTAACATTTAAAATGCCCATAACTTGCGGAGTTTCTATATCAAGGAGGTGTTGACCGCAACGTAGATTTTTCAACAAAATTTTTGCTCTTTATTATTCTTACTGTACAAAATTTTATTTTATAAAAAACAACTGACTGAAATAAAAGCAAATTAGTTTTTATAAAATAAAGCCTCGTTAATCGAGGCTTTATTTAGTAGGTATTACTCAGCAGATGCGTCACTAGGTTTGTCTAGATCCGGCGTTGCATCTTTTTTATCCGCTTTATCTTCTTTTTTATCAGAAGACGCATTATTATCCGCTTTTGGTGGCTTTTTTGAGTCAGAATGATTATCCCACTCAGCCATCGGTGGACGAACTTCTCTGCGTTCCATCAAGTCATCAATTTGTTTTGCATCAATTGTTTCATAATGCATTAACGCATCTTTCATTGACTCTAAAATATCACGGTTTTCATTTAATATTTTTTCTGCTCGTTGATAATTACGGTCAACAAATGCTTTGATTTCAATATCAATAGCTTGTGCCGTTTCATCAGACATATTCAACGATTTAGATGATGAACGACCTAAGAATACTTCACCCTCCTCTTCAGCAAATAACATTGGGCCCATTTTTTGTGAGAAACCCCATTGAGTTACCATTTTACGAGCAAGTTGCGTAGCACGTTCGATATCGTTCGATGCACCGGTAGACACTTTTTCAAAGCCATAAATCATTTCTTCTGCAATACGACCACCATAAAGTGATGAGATATTACTTTCTAAATGCTGTTTACTGTGGCTAAACCTGTCTTGCTCTGGTAAATACATCGTTACACCTAAAGCACGACCTCGAGGTATAATGCTGACCTTGTAAACGGGGTCATGATCTGGCACTAAACGACCAACAATAGCATGCCCTGCCTCATGGTAAGCTGTCATCGCTTTTTCTTCTTCGCTCATGACCATTGAACGACGTTCAGCACCCATTAAGATTTTGTCTTTCGCTTTTTCAAACTCATCCATTGATACCGTACGACGAGCAGAACGTGCAGCAAATAGAGCGGCTTCATTAACTAAGTTAGCTAAATCTGCACCTGACATACCCGGTGTACCTCTAGCAATAACTGATGCTTTAACATCGTCACCTAATGGAACTTTACGCATATGCACTTTAAGTATTTGTTCACGACCACGAATATCTGGCAAGCCAACCGTAACTTGGCGATCAAAACGTCCTGGACGCAACAATGCTGGATCTAATACATCTGGACGGTTAGTCGCGGCAATAACGATAACGCCTTCATTACCTTCAAAACCATCCATTTCTACTAACATTTGGTTAAGCGTTTGTTCACGTTCATCGTGTCCACCACCCATACCAGCGCCACGTTGGCGACCCACTGCATCAATTTCATCGATAAAGATAATACAAGGTGCTGATTTTTTAGCCTGCTCAAACATGTCACGCACACGAGATGCACCAACACCAACAAACATTTCAACAAAATCAGAACCTGAAATAGTGAAAAATGGTACTTTAGCTTCACCAGCAATAGCTTTAGCTAATAAAGTTTTACCTGTACCGGGTTGCCCAACAAGTAATACACCTGAAGGAATACGGCCACCGAGTTTCTGAAATTTAGTCGGTTCTTTCAAATAATCAACCAGCTCTGAGACTTCTTCTTTCGCTTCGTCACAACCTGCGACATCGGCAAAAGTTGTTTTAATTTGATCTTCGCTTAATAGTTTAGCTTTAGATTTTCCAAAAGACATCGCGCCTTTACCGCCACCACCTTGCATTTGGCGCATAAAGAATATCCACACTCCAATTAACAAAATCATTGGAAACCAAGAGACAAATATAGTAGTTAGAAAGCTAGTTTCTTCAGGTAATTCACCAGAAGCATTAACACCTTGTTTAACTAGGTCGTTAATTAAATCACGATCGAATCCGCCAGGAATAACAGTAACAAAGGCTTCGCCACTACGTTTTGTACCTTTGATAACACCGTTACGATCAACTTTAGCGTCACGAATCTGTCCTTGACGAACTTCAGTAATGAAACGTGTATAATCAATTTTTTGATCTGTATTGGTACTTGGAGTGAATCCTTGGAATACCGACATTAACACAACCGCTATTACCAACCATAAAATAAGATTTTTTGCCATATCGCTCAACTTAATGACCTCTTGTAACTTTGAATGAACTTTTACTTAACCATTAACTAGCACAGATAAATGGTTAGTTCTGAAATCAACCTAAAAATTTAAGCTGATATGATGTAATTTACTATAATTTATCGCTAGGAGCTATTTAAATCCGGTAGCAACTAAATAAACTTCTCGCGAACGTGCACGCGATGAATCTGGCTTGCGAGTTTTTACTGTCTTAAATGCACCTCGTAAATCTTGTATAAACTGCTCAAATCCAGCGCCTTGAAAGACTTTAACAACAAAAACGCCATTTTTCTTTAATACCTGGTTACACATATCTAATGCCAATTCGACAAGATACATACTTCTTGCTGCATCAGCACTTTCATTGCCTGTAAAGTTTGCAGCCATATCAGACATCACAACATCGATATCTTTGCCACCAATACGTGTTAGTAATGCATCAAGTACTGGCTCCTCTCTAAAATCACCTTGCAAGAAATCAACACCTGCAATGGGATCCATTGAAAGAATATCACAAGCGATGATTTGTCCGTTGTCACCTACTGCTTTAACAGCAAATTCAGACCAACCACCAGGTGCTGCACCTAAGTCGACAACTTTCATCCCTTTTTTGATCAACTTATCTTTATTGTTTATTTCTTCAATTTTAAAGTATGCCCTAGAGCGCACTCCGAGTTTTTGAGCCTTTTTTACGTACTCATCATCAAAATGCTCTTGCATCCAACGGGTACTACTATTACTTAATTTCTTTTTACTCATTAATATAACTTAATTAATTTGTTAATAATGCAAAACGATTTAACGTTTTATTAGTATTACAGACTAGATGGAGGTAAAATAGTATTAATTCAAGCTAACTTGTAACGAAAATTGTTAATGAGCCTAAATAAAAAACAAATACAGTATTTAAAAGGTCTTGCGCACCCATTGAAACCAGTGGTTTTATTGGGTAACAACGGCTTAACAGAGGCAGTAGTTGCCGAAATTGATTATTCTTTAAATCATCATGAATTAATCAAAATTAAAATCCCGACTGATGATCGCGATAGTAAAGCATTAATTGTTGAAGCTATTTGTCGTGAAACTGCATCGATTAAAGTTCAAGTTATTGGTAAAACGTTAATTATTTATCGCCAATCACCTGAAAAGAAAATAAGAGTACCGAAAATTTAATCGCTACATTCTTATATCAAAGAGCTTCGGCTCTTTTTTTATGTCTAAAATTTATCTTAATCAATTTTGGCTACAGGTACTACATTATTGACATCTAAATTAGCGAAGCCTAATATGGTGATTATCAAGGCCAGATGTTAAAAATACATAATTATGGCTATTTTAATCATTAAGGTTGATTACATGTTAAAAACGATACCGGAACTCATATCGGAAGTCCGACGCAGTATTCAAACGACTACTGCAAAAGATGCTTATTTATTACCACAAAAAAGCAGCTTATTCATTGATGTGCGTGAACCCCAAGAAGTTACCGATAGCCCTGTTCTAAATTCAATCAATGTACCACGTGGTATTCTAGAGATGAGTATTACAAACCACACCACTGACGAAAATCAGCACATTTATCTCCACTGTGCCACCGGTGGTCGTGCAAGCCTTGCTGCAGAGCAATTAACACGTTTAGGTTATAAAAATGTTTGGGCTATTATTTGCCCGCATAATGATGTGTGTACAGCACAAAAGAAAAGTTAACTCAGCAAAACTAACGATATTGCATTACCCAAAATAAAAAGGCGAGATAAAATTAATTATCTCGCCTTTTGCCCTTTATTAAAGGTAATTATATTGTCAGTTTTGCTTTATTTAACACTAAGATTTGTTCGCCAATACCACTGACATTTAACAAGTCTTCTACTGACATAAATTTTCCATTTTCATCTCGGTACTTGATGATTGCTTCAGCTTTTTTGACACCTATACCCTTCAATAAAGATAAGGTTTCAATGTCTGCATGGTTGATATCAATACGCTCATCAACTTGTTTCATATTTAGACTGAGATCGTTACTACGCGTATTTTCAGCAACACTTAATGAAGAAAAAATAAATATTAAGCAGGTCAGCAAAACTTTTGAAATTTTTATCATGATCCTTTCCTTTTGTTATCGTTTCCATTACGCCTCGAAAAATAAAAGTTAATATTTCATTAATGAGACGTTAATAGTTTTAGGATCGAATCTTGGTTTTGTCAATTAATCACAGTAAAAACTTTATGCTAACCCAGTGATGCGTTTATAGACTGTAAAACCTGCTGCGGATTCTCAGCTTGAGTAATCGGTCTGCCAATCACTAAATAATCAACGCCAACAGCAACCGCTTGCTCTGGTGTCATAATACGTTTTTGATCATCAGAGGCAGCACCTACAGGTCTTATTCCTGGTGTGACAAGTTTAAAATCCTGACCTAATGCTGATTTAAGAATTTTTGCTTCTTGTGCTGAGCAGACAACACCATCAAGGCCAGCTTCTTTTGTCAATTTTGCTAGCAGCATCACTTGCTCGGCTGGTGTTCGCGTAATACCTAAGCCGAGTAAGTCTTCTTTACTCATACTGGTTAAAACAGTGACAGCAATAAGTAATGGGGCTTTTTCACCATATTTTTCTAATGCTTGTTTAGCTTTACTCATCATTTCAAGACCACCGCTGGCATGAACATTAACCATCCACACCCCCATCTCTGCAGCAGCGGTTACCGCTTTTGCTACGGTGTTAGGAATATCATGAAACTTTAAATCTAAAAAGACATCGAAGCCACGACCCGTCAATTCTTTAACAAACGCAGGTCCAAAATGAGTAAACATTTCTTTGCCTACTTTCAACCGACAGTCGCTTGGATTAATTTTATCAACAAATGCTAATGCATCTTCTTTATTATCAAAGTCTAGGGCAACAACTACTTTTGCGTCATTCATACTCATTCCTTAATTCTTAATTCTTAATTCTTAATTCTTTAATAATTTTTGAGTTCAAAGTCCTAAGGTTCAAGAGCAAACAAAAAGCACGGAGCTGACGAAAGTCAGTGAGTACTTTTGAAGACGCTATTGAGTCTTAGGGCGAAGAAATATGAAATTATTCTCCTTCAAGGCCCCGCACTGGTTTTAACTGTTCCCAGTCATGACATGAGGGACAAGCCCAGTAATGTTTACTGCTATTAAAACCACAGGTTCTGCAACTATATCGAGGCTTTAAATTCAAATAGGCAGCGATTAATTCTTTAATCATATCTAAATTTTCAGTGTTATCTTTTTCGGTAGAGTTAACCATCTGCATTTTGATAAAGTGCTTAAAACCTTTAATGGTTGGGCGTTTTTTCAACGCAAGTAAAATAAATTCTTTCGCTTTTTCATTACCGTACTTAGCTTCAATATGACTCAAGTACTTAATTAGTGCACTTGAACCACCGGTTTCATCATAAACTTTTCTAATAAATTTAAAATATTCATCGTCAGCATCTAACTGATGATAACAATGTTGCATTTCATTAATAACATCAGGAAAAAATTCTTTATCTTGAAGGTAGATGTCTTGATAGCAACGACAGGCTTCATTATATTGTTGATGCTTTTCGTAAATTCGAGCTAATAACCAATTTGCACGACAAGAATTAGCATCATAAGCTAAAGCCAGTTCTAGTAGCTCAATCACCTCAATAAAGTTGTCTTCTTCTAAAGCTATTGTCGCCAATTCACAATAAAAATTGGCCAAATTATGAAGAAGTTTTTTATCTTTTGTTTTTACTATCGCTTTTTTATGACTAATACCTTTTGTCCAATCTTTCGTTGATTGATAAATTCGCATTAAATAATCAAGGGATTTTAAGCCATAGTGTTTTGATTTAAGGAGTTTTTCAAACATGGTTTCAGCGCGATCGTATAAACCGGCACTAAAAAAATCTTTACCTAACTCATAAGCAGCCTGTTGCTTGTCTTTAGCGGGTAAATGTTTTTGTCTGACTAAGTGCTCATGCACTTTTAAAGCACGGTCGAGCTCACCACGGCGGCGAAATAAATTAGCCATAGCAAAATGTGCTTCAACGGTATCATCCTCAACTTTAAGTGCCTCGAGTAAATAATCAATAGCTTTATCTTGTTGATTTGATAATAAATAATTTAAACCTGTAGAGTATTTTATCGATAAAGCTTGTTTAGCTGAATGATCATTTTGCTTAACACTATTACGGCCCATGAACCAACCATAGCCCATTGCAACAGGAAGTAATAAGAACAATAGTTCTAACATATAATTTTACACTGATTCTTTAGAAGATGACTTTTTAGGTTTTATCATTCGAACAAACTTCCATAATAATGCAAAGAGTAATCCAAGTACAAAGCCTAAAGTGGTAAATAAACTTACAGCCGCAGCAACTGATAATTCAGTTCGGGCGATGAGATAATTCAACGTTAACGTCTGCTCATTTTGACTACCAAAAATAAAAGCGATGACTAATAAGATGAAAAGTAAAAACGCTGTAATATAAATACGCACAATAAGTTACCTATGATGAAAATTAGATTAAAAAAAACGGCATACCATTATAGCATGCCGTTTTATTGATAATTTATCAATTACGCGATTGAAAGATTTACTCTTTCACGTAACTCTTTACCGGGTTTAAAATGAGGAACGTATTTACCTGCCAACTCAACGGATTCGCCAGTTTTAGGGTTACGTCCAACACGAGGAGCACGAAAGTGTAATGAAAAACTACCAAAACCACGAATTTCAATACGTTCACCTTTTGACAAGGTTTGCGCCATCATTTCTAAGATTTCTTTAATAGATTGTTCAACATCTTTCGCTGATAAATGACTTAATTTATCGGCTAATCTTTCAATAAGTTCAGACTTGGTCATTTGACCTCCTGTGTTCACTGGTTTGAAGTAGCTTCTTACCAATGGATTTTAAACGAAGAGAAGTGATATATTTCAAACACTTCTCACCTTCAAGTGACTAAATTAGTTTTTAGCGTTTTTAAACGCTGCAGCCATTGCACTTAAACCTGTTTCTTCAACTTGGTTTAGGTTATCCATAGCTTCACGCTCTTCTGCTTGGTCTTTAGCTTTGATTGATAAGCTAATAGCACGGTTCTTACGATCCACACCCATAAACTTAGTTTCAACACTATCACCAACTGATAATTCAGTTGACGCATCTTCGATACGCTCACTAGAAATATCAGATACACGTAAGTATCCTTCAACGCCTTCGGCTAATTCAATTTTAGCGCCTTTAGCATCTACTTCGATAACCTTACCTGTAACAATAGCACCTTTCTTAGTATCTGCAAGGTACTGATTAAACGGATCATCTTCAGTTTGTTTAACACCTAAAGAAATACGTTCGCGCTCTGGGTCAACTTGTAATACAACAGCTGAGATTTCATCGCCTTTCTTATATTCACGAACAGCTTCTTCGCCGCCAGCCCATGAAATATCAGATAAGTGAACAAGACCATCAATACCGCCGTCAAGACCAATAAAGATACCAAAGTCAGTAATTGACTTGATCTTACCTGATACTTTGTCGCCTTTGTTGAAGTTCTTAGCAAACTCTTCCCAAGGATTAGCGATACACTGTTTAAGGCCTAAAGAAATACGACGACGTTCTTCGTCAATTTCTAATACCATAACTTCAACCGTGTCACCTAAATTAACAACTTTAGATGGGTGGATGTTCTTGTTAGTCCAATCCATTTCAGAAACGTGAACTAAACCTTCAACGCCTTCTTGAATTTCAACAAAACAACCGTAGTCAGTTAAGTTAGTTACACGACCAGTAAGTTTAGCGCCTTCAGGGTAACGCTTAGCGATTGCTACCCATGGATCTTCACCTAACTGCTTCATGCCTAGAGATACACGAGTGCGCTCACGGTCAAATTTCAATACTTTAACTTGTATTTCATCACCAACATTTACGATTTCACTTGGGTGCTTAACACGCTTCCAAGCCATATCTGTAATGTGTAGTAAACCATCAATGCCGCCTAAGTCTACGAATGCGCCGTAGTCAGTAAGGTTCTTAACGATACCTTTAACTTCTAGGCCTTCAGCTAATGACTCTAACAATGCATCGCGTTCTACGCTGCTTTCAGATTCGATAACGGCACGACGAGAAACAACAACGTTATTACGCTTTTGATCAAGCTTAATAACTTTAAATTCTAATTCTTTGCCTTCAAGGTGAGTTGTATCGCGAATTGGGCGAACATCTACTAATGAACCCGGTAAGAAAGCACGAATATCGCTAACTTCAACCGTGAAACCACCTTTAACTTTACCGTTGATAACACCGATAACAGTTTCTTTTTCTTCGTATGCTTTTTCAAGCACTTGCCATGCTTCGTGACGTTTTGCGTCATCACGAGAAAGAATCGTTTCACCGAAACCGTCATCTGTAGCTTTAAGAGAAACGTCAACTTCATCACCAACGTTAACATCAACTTCGCCAGCGTTGTTTTTAAACTGGTTAATGTCAATAACACTTTCAGATTTAAGGCCAGCATCAACAATTACATTGTCTTTGTTTATGGCTACGATAGTACCCTTGATGATTGAACCAGGGCGTGTTTCGATTTCTTTTAAACTTTCTTCAAATAGTTGTGCGAAATTTTCAGTCATAACTTGCATATAAACTCAGTTATTAATCCAGTCAACATCATTGTTTCATGGGGTTATTAAATAGTTGCCCAGTGCATCCTTACAGTAGGCTATAGGTTGATTTTGAAGCTAATTAGCTTCGTTTACGTTAACTTACCATTGGCAAATGTTAAAATTTTAGTAACCACTTCATCAATAGAAAGGTCAGTAGAATCAACAATTAACGCACCTTCTGCTGGGATAAGTGGAGCGACCGTACGGGTCTCATCACGCTCATCACGCTGACGTATGTCATCCAGAAGGCGCCCGATTTTAACATCAAAGCCTTTGTCTTTCAACTGATTAAATCGTCGTTGTGCGCGTTCTTCGGCAGAAGCAGTTAAAAATATTTTAACTGGCGCATTGCTAAACACGACCGTACCCATGTCTCGTCCGTCAGCGACAAGCCCAGGCGCTACTTTAAAAGCACGTTGACGACGTAAAAGCGCTTCACGAACGCGAGGAAAAGCGGCTATTTTTGAAGCAATAGCGCCAACTTCTTCTGTACGTATACTGTTGCTAACATCTTCGCCTTCTAAAATGACTTTTCCATCACCTTTACTGGTTATTTCAAATTGCACATCTAAATGAGCAGCAATAGGGATCAGTGATTCTTCGTCTTCAAGCGTTAAATGATGATGCAACGTTGCGACTGCAAGCACACGATAAATAGCTCCGCTGTCAAGTAAGTGCCAGCCAAGTTGCTCTGCAACTAATCGTGCAACTGTGCCCTTACCTGCACCACTAGGTCCATCTATAGTTATTACCGGTATTTGTTCTATCATATTTTTATCTACACTAAAGCAAGTTAAAATTAAGTGAGTAACTTAATTTACGCTTGATTGAGTGTTAGTCCCACTTGGTTTGCTAAGGTGACAAAATTAGGGAACGAAGTCGCTACGTTGTCACACTCTAGAATTTTAATTTCACCAGTAGCTCGTAATGAGCTAATAGCAAAAGACATGGCAATACGGTGGTCATCATGACTATGAATAGTCCCTGATGTTAATTGCCCACCCACAATATCTATACCGTCGTCAAAAACGGTACAGTCAATCGTTAATTCTTTTAAGCCATCAGCCATAGCTTGGATGCGATCGCTTTCTTTTACTCTTAATTCTTCTGCGCCACGTAAACGTGTTGTACCTTTGGCACAGGCGGCAGCAATAAATATTGCAGGAAACTCATCGATAGCAAGAGGAACATCGCGTTCATTAATATCAATGCCTTTTAATTGTGATGATTTAACCACAACATCGGCGACAGGCTCTCCGCCAGCCATACGTTCATTGATGATACTCAAATCGCCATTCATTTGTTGCAAAATATTAATGGCACCTATGCGGGTTGGATTCATGCCGACATTGCGAATAATTAACTGTCCTTCTTTAGCAATTAAACCCGCCACCATAAAAAAGGTTGCCGATGAGATATCACCCGGTACTTGAATATCACAAGCCGTTAATTTATGTCCGCCTTCAATAGAGACTTTTTTACCTATAGCCGTATCTTCAACCGTCACTGGGTAACCAAAGGCGGTTAACATACGTTCAGTATGATCACGCGTAATACCTGGCTCTGTTACAGACGTGATACCGTCAGCATAAATACCAGCAAGAAGTACGCATGACTTGACTTGTGCGCTCGCCATGGGTAAGTCGTAATGAATCGCTTTTAAGGTTTGTCCTTCGCCAACACCTTGAGAAATAACTGGTGGCGTACCATTTTCTGCCGCAGAAATATCAGCCCCCATTAATTTTAATGGATCGACCACACGCCCCATTGGACGTTTATTTAAGGAGCTGTCACCCGACATTTGCCAAGCAAAATTTTGCCCAGCGAGCAACCCAGACATTAATCGTATTGTAGTACCTGAATTGCCAATATTTAATGCTTCATTTGGCGCAGTTAAACCACGTAAACCTTTACCATGAATAACAACATTTTGATTTTCGTCAGGACCTTCAATTTTTATGCCCATCGCTTTAAACGCATTCATCGTCGCTAAACAATCATCTCCGGGTAAAAAACCTGAAACATGCGTGATACCTTCAGCTAAAGAGCCGAACATAATAGAGCGATGCGAACATGACTTGTCACCCGGTACAATGATATCTCCGGATACTTTTCCGGCAAGGCCTGTGGTGATAGTTAATGTTTTTTTTGCTTGTGACATTTTTTTTCCATTAATTAATTTTTGTTTTATGGGTAAGGACATAACCTTACTTATTATTACTTGCTATTTTTAGCGGAAAAATCTTTCATAAAAGCAACCAAGGCTATTATACCCGCTAGCGGCATAGCGTTATAAATACTCGCACGCATGCCTCCTACTATACGATGGCCTTTTAATGCCATTAATCCTTGTGCTTCAGCTTGCTTGAGAAACTCACTATTTAACGTTTCATCCGTTAACCAAAACGGCACATTCATCAAACTGCGAAATTCTGCTTCAATATGATTTTGATAAAATTCACTATTATCGATATAACTATAGAGAAGCTCAGCTTTTTGTTTATTAATTTTTGAAATTTCTTTAACACCACCACGGCTTTTTAACCATTCAAAAACTAAACCCGCTAAATACCATGCATAAGTTGGTGGTGTGTTATGCATTGAGTTATTTTTAGCTAACAGATCATAATTCATAATTGAGGGGGTTGTTAATTGAGCATTACCTAATAAATCATTACGGACAATAACGATAGTTAGACCTGATGGACCAATGTTTTTTTGCGCGCCGGCATAAATAAGCCCAAATTTTCTCACATCAACTTCATGAGACAAAATGGTTGATGACATATCAGCAACAAGCGGCACACCATGAGTTTCTGGTATATCAAACATTTCGATACCATCAACTGTTTCATTTGGACAATAATGTACAAATGCAGCATTGGGGTTTAAACCCCATTCATCACTAGATAAAACATGCGTTTCGCCATTAACTTGACTCACAACATCAATACGGTTTATATCACCATAGTGTTCAGCTTCTGTTGCCGCAGACTTCGACCAAGAACCAGAAATAATATAATCAGCTGACTTACCTTCAGGTAATAAATTAAAAGGTACCGCAGAAAATTGGCCTCTACCGCCACCGTGACAAAACAGTACACTATAATTTTCAGGTATTGCCATTAAATCGCGTAAGTCAGCTTCGGCTTTTGCTGCCACCGCCATAAATTCTTTACTACGATGACTCAGTTCCATGACAGAACTACCCGTACCTTGCCAGTTGACGAATTCTGCTTGTGCCTTTTTCATAACCTCTACAGGTAACATGGCAGGACCAGCACAAAAGTTAAATATTTGAGACATATAACACAACACCTTCTATCAAAATTTTAAAAACGCTTGTCGATGCACTTGGTCAAACTATTTTAATTATTTTTATTGGCAACATCAATTTGGTCAGCATTCTTATTAGGCAAACTAAGACCGCTCATCAAATGGAAGTAACTCCTGCATTTACTTAATACCGTTCATCCTGAACATAACAGCAAATATGCTCCTGCATTTGCTTAATACCGTTCATCCTGAACATAACAGCAAATATGCTCCTGCATTTGCTTAATACCGTTCATCCTGAACATAAAAAGGGCGGTGATTAACCGCCCTTTAAACTCAGTCTTTAGCAGTAACTATTCGTTATCGCCTTCATTGAGCTCTTCATCATCAGCTTCTGTCGGCACTTCTGTCGAAGTACTTAACGTTTCTGTTGACTCAGAAGGCTCTTGTGCATTTTCATCTAAATCTTCTGGAACGTCTTCAATTTCATCAATACGTTGCAATGCAACGACATGCTCATCTTCAACGGTTCGAATAATACGAACGCCTTGGGTATTACGACCAATAACACTCACTTCATTAACACGGGTACGTACTAATGTACCGTTGTCAGTAATAAGCATAATTTCATCTAAGTCTTCAACTTGAACAGCACCAACTACAGGGCCATTTCGGTCGCTAACCTTGATAGAAACAACGCCTTTAGTGGCGCGACTTTTCGCTGGGTATTCGGTTAACGCCGTACGTTTACCAAAGCCATTTTCAGTTATCGTTAATATTGGTCCATCATTTACTGGCACAATAAGCGAAACAACTTTTTGATCGCCTTCTAACTTAATACCACGTACACCAGTACCGGTTCGCCCGATAGGTTTTAATGCCCAGCGTTCTTCACCTGTTTCAGGATCTAACTTGATTTCACCTGTTTCGCTATCACGAAGTTTTTCATTAAAACGAACAACTTTGCCCGCATCTGAAAACAACATAATATCATTGTAGCCATCGGTAATAGCAACACCAATTAAGGTATCGTCGTCACGTAAGTTAAGGGCTATGATACCGTTTGCACGTTGGTTTTTGTAAGCCGTTAGTGCTGTTTTCTTCACAGTACCTGATGCCGTTGCCATAATGATAAACTTGTCTTCTTCGTATTCACGTACCGGCAAAATTGCTGTAATACGTTCACCCGTATCAAGTGGTAAAATATTAACAATTGGACGTCCACGCGCAGTACGACTTGCTAATGGTAACTGGAATACTTTCAACCAATAAAGTTTACCGCGATCTGAGAAACACAAAATAGTATCGTGGGTATTAGCAATTAATAAACGTTCAATGAAATCTTCTTCTTTCATCTTAGTTGCTGCTTTGCCTTTACCACCACGGCGTTGTGCTTGATAGTCAGTTAGTACTTGATATTTAACGTAACCTTCATGTGATAAGGTTACGACTACATCTTCTTCTGTGATCAAGTCTTCCATCGATAAGTCATGCGAAGCGTTAGTAATTTCAGTGCGACGCGCATCACCAAACTCATCACGAATAGCTTCCAATTCTTCACGAATAATTTCCATTAAACGCTCAGGAGAACCTAGAATATGTAATAACTCAGCAATAATATCGAGTAATGCTTTGTATTCTGATAAGATTTTTTCGTGTTCTAAGCCCGTTAACTTATGCAAACGAAGATCTAATATTGCTTGCGCTTGTTGCATGGTTAAGAAGTATTGACCGTCTTGAATACCAAAACCTTCTTCAACCCATTCAGGACGTGCAGCGTCATCACCAGCAGCACTAAGCATTTCAGCAACATTGCCCAAATCCCAACCACGAGCAAGTAATTTTTCTTTTGCTTCGCTAGGTGTTGGTGAGTTTTTAATGAGCTCAATAATCGGGTCAATGTTGGCTAAAGCAATCGATAAACCTTCAAGTAAATGTGCGCGTTCTCGTGCTTTACGTAATTCAAAGATAGTACGACGAGTAACAACTTCACGACGGTGAAGTATAAACTCTTCAAGCATCTCTTTAATATTGAATAGTTTTGGTTGGCCATTCGTTAACGCCACCATATTCAAACCAAAAGAAACTTGCATTTGGGTGAGTTTGTACAAGTTATTTAAAACAACTTCGCCCACTTCACCACGTTTGATTTCAATAACCATACGCATGCCGTCTTTATCAGACTCGTCGCGAAGGGCTGAAATACCTTCAAGGCGTTTCTCTTTAACCAGCTCGGCCATTTTTTCAATTAAACGAGCTTTGTTCACTTGATAAGGTAATTCATGAACAACGATGGTTTCTTTACCGGTAGTTTCATGAACTTCAATATCAGCACGGGCGCGAATTTTAATTTTGCCACGGCCAGTGCGGTAAGCTTCTTCAATACCCGCGCGACCGCTGATAATACCTGCGGTAGGAAAATCAGGACCAGGTATGTATTCTAATATTTCTTCAAAGGTCAAATCACTATTTTCAATCAGCGCTAAACAACCGTTTATCACTTCTGTTAAATTGTGAGGAGGAATATTTGTTGCCATACCTACTGCGATACCTGAAGTACCATTCACTAATAAATTAGGAATACGCGTTGGCATAACAACCGGTATATGTTCTGTACCATCATAGTTAGGTACAAAATCTACAGTTTCTTTATCAAGATCGGCTAAAATAGCGTGCGCAATTTTAGACATTCTGATTTCGGTATAACGCATTGCAGCTGCAGAATCACCGTCAACCGAACCAAAGTTACCCTGACCATCAACGAGCATATAGCGTAATGAGAATGGCTGCGCCATACGTACGATAGTATCGTAAACAGCAGTGTCACCATGTGGGTGGTATTTACCTATTACATCACCAACAACACGTGCTGATTTTTTGTAAGGTTTATTGAAGTCATTACCGAGTACATTCATTGCGAATAATACGCGGCGATGAACAGGTTTTAAGCCGTCTCGTACATCTGGTAATGCACGGCCTACAATTACGCTCATGGCGTAATCTAGATAAGAATTTTTTAGCTCATCTTCAATATTGACGGGTACAACATTGTTTGACAAATCGGTCATAAGTCGATGGTATCCCTTAACTTAGCAAGAATTTTGAAAGTTTTTTCGAAATTATAATTATTAATTAACACAGCATACTATCATATTTTTAATGAGATGCCATACCGCTTTATTATCTTAAAAGTACTTAAAATGGTAGCACTGAAAAGTCATTAATTTCCAAGTGGTTATTTATTGTTCACCATTTTAACTCAACAGATATTATTGTGCTTTTTTTTGTTCAAATATACGGCGTTTTTCAATGGCTTTTTCAGTGATTGTTTTATCTAATATTCCCCCTTGTCCTAATAAAAAATAAATTTCCGCAATTACAAATAATGGTCCAATAAATAATTGGTTAATATCATCAAAAAATGCCGGTTTTGCTTTTTCGTAATGATGACCAATAAATTGAATCACCCAGCCAATAATAAAGACACTTATTGCAATAATAAGATGATGTTCTACTTTTACAACTTCATGAACACTCCACATTAACGGGCCAAACAAAATGAACGCCAATAACGCAAGAGGTAACGACAATATTAAATAATAAATAAACACAGCAATTGAAAGTATGGCGGCTAAAGTAAAGTTAACTTGTGCAACGCCTAAGTAGTTATTGATAAATAACGATTCTACTTCAAAGGATACACTGGCAAGTAATAAGGCAATTGACCAAATGATCATTGGCACACCAATAAAGTGCGTATGAATATTTTTTCTGTTTAAGTGAACGCTTTTATAGCTAGACAGTTGTTCTATTACTGATTTCATAATGACCTTTTAGGGTTTGTCGCATCGTATCTCTTAAGTGATAATTTATCTTTATAGCTCTTAAACTTCAAGATGCAATTACAGCCAATTTGGCGCCAAGTAACTATATCATCTTGCTTTTTACAACAGAACTAACGAAAAACCCTGCCAAAGCAGGGTTTTATTTGTCAACATAAAGTGAACGGGTTACCCCTTTCTTTAGATTATTTGGGTGTAGCTTGTAGATTTAACGTTAAGCCTGAGACTGCTGAATAACCATTTCCAGCCGTCAGCTCAGTTTTAACTTGATCATTTTTAAGGAGAATATCAGCTGATAAAATCAGTAATGGGTAAGGTAACCGCTATAGAAAAGGTATTGGTACGGCCTGTTTTGTCCACATTGAGTTATCCGCAAAAGCCTATAAATTAAGCGCTTTTGACTTGTGTAACTAACTGAGCTTTCAACACTAGGCGTAGCATTGGCTTTAGTTTAGAATTGCAGATAATAATTGATTAATATGATGAAAAATTAATGTCGACAACCATCAACGATAAAGCTGTTAACGTAAATGAAGAAGAAATCGCAAAATTTGAAAAGGTCGCCAGTCAGTGGTGGGATCTTGAGGGTGATTTCAAGCCATTACATCAAATAAACCCGCTTCGACGACAATTTATTTGTCAGCATGTCGGTGACATTTTTGGCAAAAAAATCATTGACGTTGGCTGTGGTGGCGGAATTTTAGCGGAGAGTTTAGCTAAGCTTGGTGGTGATGTTACCGGTATTGATCTCGGTGAAGAGCCATTAAATATAGCGAGACTACACGCATTGGAAAGTGGTTTAAACGTTGATTATCAAAAAATTCCTGCTGAAGAAAAAGCGAATCAACAACCTCAAACATACGATATTGTTACCTGTATGGAAATGCTTGAGCATGTGCCTGACCCTGCTTCAATCATTGGCGCTTGTGCACAAATGGTAAAACCAGGTGGTTATGTCTTCTTTTCTACACTCAATAAGTCAATAAAGTCTTATTTGCTTGCTATCGTTGCCGCAGAAAAAATACTTAAGATAGTGCCTAATGGTACACACGACCATAACAGTTTTATTCGCCCTGCTACATTAATAGGATGGGCTGAATCATTTGACCTTAAGTGTATTGATGCCGCGGGGATTCATTACAACCCGCTTACCCAAAACCATAAGCTTATTTCATCTCTTGATGTAAATTACATTCTTTGTTGTCAAAAAATTTAAGTAAAGGTATTCGTTGATGCACAATAAAATTTCAGGCGTATTATTTGATTTAGATGGAACATTATTAGACACCGCTAATGATTTAGGCGCAGCACTTAACTATGTTCTTCGAAAGTATAACTTAGCGGAAGTAGCTCGTGAAGATTATCGCCCAATCGCTTCTGATGGTGCTTTAGGGTTATTAACACTAGGTTTTGCTGATGATTTAGATGCCTATGATTACGAGCAGTTGCGAGCAGAGTTTTTAGCTTTTTACGAAGACAATATTGCTGTTCATACTTGCCTTTACCCTGGGGTTACTGAATTGCTTTCAACGCTAAACGAACAGAAGATCCCTTGGGGGGTTGTAACAAACAAGCCAGAAGGTTTAACACGAAAGTTATTACCCCACTACCCTGAGTTCGAAAAATGCTTATCACTTATTGGCGGCGACACTTTTGTCAATAGAAAACCACACCCAGAGCCAATCCTTAAAGCCTGTGAAGAAATATGCGTTCCCAGCGAACAGTGTTTATATGTAGGTGACGCTTTACGTGATATTGAAGCAGGAAATAGCGCAAACACAACCACGGTTATCGCAAAGTGGGGTTATATCTTAGCGGGTGAGGATTGTAAAAACTGGCAAGCAGACTATCATGCTGAAACGCCATTAGCCGTATTATCGTTTATTAAATAACATATCGATGGAATTAACCGTATAACCAGTAAATTATCAAGTGAGTTACCGATACATTAATAAAAAGCCACTGTTAAAGTGGCTTTTTATTCGGTTCAGCTACATTAACGTATTGATAACGTAATGAGCTTGGCAGCGTAAAGTTTGTTAATCAAGATTATCTGGACCAACACGTACCACCAACTTGCCAAAGTTCTCGCCTTTCAATAAGCCAATAAAAGCACTTACCGTGTTTTCAAGCCCTTCAACTCGGTGTTCTTTATGCTTTATCTCGCCAGCTATTAACCATTTCACCATTTGCTCACTAAACTCGTTGTAACGATGGCCATAATCATCAAAAACGATAAAACCTTGCATTTTAATACGCTTAACAAGAAGTGTGCCCATTAATAACGAAAGTCTGTCGGGTCCACTAGGTAATTCAGTTGCATTGTACTGAGAAATCAAACCACACACAGGCACGCGTGCACAACTATTTAATAGTGGCATAACTGCGTCGAAGACTTTTCCGCCAACATTTTCAAAATAAACGTCAATACCTGATGAACAAGCGGTTGCTAATTGCTCGGCTAGGTCATCGCTTTTATGATCTAAACAATCATCAAAGCCTAACGTTTCAATCGCATATTTACACTTAGTCTCGCCACCCGCAATACCTATAACTTTACAGCCTTTTAATTTGGCAATTTGGCCTACTAAGCTGCCTACAGCACCTGTTGCTGCAGCAACAACGACCGTATCGCCTGCTTTTGGCTGACCAATATCAAGTAAGCCCATATAAGCAGTTAGCCCTGGCATGCCTAGCACACCTAAGGCATGTGAAGGAGCAGCCATATTGTTATCAAGTTTAAGTAATTCACTGCCATTTATAACACTATAATCTTGCCAACCACCAAAAGCGACAACCCAATCACCTTTTTTGTAATCGTTATGGTTTGATTCCTCTACTCGACAAACACTACCACCAACCATTACGTCATTTAATCCGACAGGGTCTGCATAAGACTTAGCATCACTCATTCGCCCGCGCATATAAGGGTCAAGTGAAAGAAACACAGTACGAAGCAATACTTCACCTGCGTTAGGTGTAGGTTTTTCGCTGCGCACAAGGCTAAAATTTTCAGCTGTAGGTGCGCCAAAAGGACGCGATGCCAAAGTCATTTGGCGATTGATATCCGTTGTTTGAGTCATATTAATTCCTATTATAAATGGGCAAAGAAGCGATAAAGAAAGTGTGGTTAAAACAGGCTAAATCTGAAGTTAGCCTGTTTGATAGATAAAGCGGTGCGTGGATATTTTTAATTAAACAACGCACCGTTATACTTACAGTGCTTGAGTTAAAATTTCGCGGCTTATGTCTAAGGTAATATCGCCTTTTTCACCCAGTGCTGTCATACCATGTTGTTCTAATCGTTCAACCAGTAAATCAAGATCACTGCTACCAAGGTTTACGTCGGATAAACGCGTTGGTACTTGCATTTTCTCAAAAAACTGTTCAGTTAAACGAATAGCTTGATCAATACGCGTATTATCATCGCCTTCATTTATCTGCCAAACGCGTGATGCATATTGAAGTAATTTTTCACGTTTTTGCTCACGACGGACTTTCATTACGGCAGGTAACACGATAGACAAGGTACGTGCGTGGTCAATACCAAAGGCTCCCGTTAATTCATGGCCTATCATATGTGTCGACCAATCTTGTGGAACACCCGCGCCGATCAGCCCATTTAACGCCATAGTAGCCGACCACATGATATTAGCTCTAACATCTAGGTCATCTTTAGTTTCTGGAGCTAGTGCTTTGGGTCCCTCTTCAATCAAGGTTTGTAATAAACCTTCACTAAAACGGTCTTGCACTTTGCCATTAACATTATAAGTTAAGTATTGCTCAATGGTATGAACAAAAGCGTCAACAACACCATTACCAATTTGACGATCAGATAATGACAATGTCACACCGGGATCGAGTACAGCGAACAAAGGGCGGACCAAAGGACTAGAGAAAGGTAGCTTGTTGCCATCACGTGTTACTACAGAATTACCATTACTCTCAGAGCCTGTAGCAGGTAAGGTTAATACTGCGCCAATAGGTAGTGCTTTAGTGAACGTTTGCTGTTTAGCGAGAATGTCCCAAGGGTCATCACCCTCAAATAATGCAGCTGCAGCAATAAATTTAGCGCCATCAACTACAGATCCACCACCAACGGCAAGTAAATAATCAATTTTTTCCGCTTTAATAATAGTTTGCGCTTTCATTAAAGTATCGTAGGTGGGGTTAGGTTCAATGCCTGAAAATTCAAAGTAAGTATGTTCTTTAAGCGCATCAATGACTTGTTGATAAACACCATTGCCTTTAATTGAACCACCACCGTAAACAATCAATACTCTTGCGTCTAATGGTATTTCTTTTGAAATTGTTTGAATTTCTGCTGGGCCAAAATTAATTTTGGTTGGGTTTTGAAAATTAAAATTTAACATTTATATGTCCTTAAGCGTAAAGAATTAAGTCGATTAGCTAAACAGGTTAGCTAATCGAGTTGTCTATTCTAAGAATCTATGCGGTAAGATGAGCCAGTAATTTCTCAGCCGCTAATGCAGAGCTTGCTGGGTTTTGACCGGTAATGATAAGGCCATCTTGTACTGCAAAGGCATGCCAGTCTTGCGCCTTTTGGTATTCGCCGCCACGCTTAATGAGTTCGTCTTCAAGTAAGAAAGGTACAACTTCTGTTAATTGAACGGCTTCTTCTTCGCTGTTAGTAAAACCAGTCACTGCTTTACCTTTTATGGCAAAATCACCTGAGGCTTCTTTAACATTCAATAAAGCTGCACTGGCGTGACAAACAGTAGCAACGGCTTTATCTGCTTTGAGAAAACTCTCAATCAAATTGATTGAGTCAGTATTATCAGTAAGATCCCATAATGGACCATGACCACCCGGATAAAAAACAGCATCAAAGTCAGCTTCATTAATTGAAGACAATTTTACTGTTGCAGCAATTTTAGCTTGCGCTTCATTGTCTGCGTCATAACGGTCTGTAGCCGATGTTTGAAAATCTTCAAGTGTACTTGTTGGGTCAATAGGTGCTTGACCACCTTTAGGGGTCGCCAGTGTTACTTCAACACCCGCATCGATAAAAGCGTAATATGGCGCTGCAAATTCTTCAACCCAAAAACCTGTTTTTTGGCCTGTATTACCAAGTTCATCGTGTGAAGTAAGTACCATCAATATTTTTTTAGTCATTATCATTCATCCATTTATAAGTAAGTGAGTATAAGTTGAGTGTGTTTTTATTTTCTATGCAGCTAGTATATGCCTAAGAACCAATATGAACAATGCAGATAAAACTGACATCATTGTATTAATTATTGATACAATGATAATTAAGTAAGCGATTAGCCATGTGTTTTTAATTAATAGGTCATATTATGGATATTTCATTTGAACAGCTCAAAAGTATGGTTGTTTTTGCGCAAGTCATAGAGCAAGGTAGTCTAAGTGCTGCAGCTAAACATTTAGGCTTATCTCGAGCAGTAGTGAGTTATCATCTTAAAAAGCTCGAAGCACAGCTCGAGGTAAAGCTACTTAATCGCTCTACACGTTCTATTAATCTTACTGAAGCAGGCCAAGCTTATTATGAACGCTGTCGCGTTATTGCCGAGCAAGCCAGCGCCGCAAACCAACAAATTGAAAACTTCAAAAATGAACCCATTGGACTCCTTAAAATAACGTGCCCAGTAAACGTTGGTTTACAAACGGTTGTTCCGGCACTCAACGAGTTTAAGAAAATTTATCCTAAAATTGCCCTTGATGTCATGCTAACTGATGAAGTCGTTAATATTATGAAAGAAGGTATCGATTTGGCCATTCGGGGTGCACCCTTACCTGACTCTGGTTTGCAAGCCAGTAAGCTTGCAACATTAGAAACTTGCCTTTGTGGCGCTCCTGAATACTTCCTTCAATTTGGCCGGCCCACTAAACCTGCAGATTTAAGTGACCATCAATGGGTTATTTACAAATTAACGTCTGGGGTATTAACCTTAACGAAGGGCAGCCGTTCGTTCAGTGTTACCATGAAGGGAAGTATAAGTACCAATAATGCGGCAGCACGTACTGCTTTTGTTGAGGCAGGACATGGTTTAGGCCGTATTCCAACTTACGACGCGTGGCCAAAAATAAAAGCAGGCACCTTAGAAACGGTACTGGATGACTATGCCCTAAGCGATATCAATGTTTATGGTGTATTCCCACCTGGCACAGCAAACTCTAAAAAACTCAGATTACTCCTTAATTTTTTGAAAGAATATTTCACCAGCCAAAACAAAACCAAGAAACAATAAATACACTGACTAAACGAGAATATCGCCCTGCCTACTTGCCTTTATTATAAAGTAGCTAAAAGGTGAACAATTTTACCTCAACGTTTTTATTGGTGTATTCATTAACGTGTAAAGATTATACAACCTGTTATGGGAATATTATGAAAAACCATAACAGCAGCGATATCGTTCATTTAGTACCCTTCTTGTTCAAAAAAAAGCAACCTACTGTTTTTATTGAAAATTAACTTTTAGCTTACAAATTTAGTGAGCAGAGATGAAATTTATTTTAAAAAAACTTTATCAGCAAAAATTAATTAAAATAAACGTTGCGTTTTTGTAATATCAAAAATAAAAAGCACTACTAAGTTAGTCGTTACTAACTGAACTTTTACTCTAAAGAAAGTTATTAAAAACTCTGCTTTTTATCACTTGCAAAAACATCAAAACCTCATTATCTTGTGATCAGTTTTTAGAAAACCCCTACATATAGTGTATTTGTTGTTCAGACGATTTTTTGTGCTGATTTATGCTTTTAGGGAAATATAATAATGATAAGTGTTCACTTAACGTGTTTCTAATTAACAACGTTAGGTAAATAAAGCGACCAGCATAATTAATAAATTACAGGTTTTTCATGACTAATAATCTTTTTGTAAGTAAGCGTAATGGCAAAAAAGAACTCATCGATTTAGAAAAAATTCATAAAGTTATCACTTGGGCTGCTGAAGGCCTTGATAACGTGTCAGTGTCACAGGTTGAATTAAAGTCTCATATTCAATTCTACGACGGCATTAAAACTGCTGATATTCATGAAACGATTATTAAAGCTGCCGCTGACCTTATCTCAGAAGAAACACCTGATTATCAGTATTTATCAGCACGTTTAGCTATTTTTCACTTACGTAAGAAAGCCTACGGCCAATTTGAACCCCCTAAACTATTTTCACATGTTGTTAGTATGGTAGAAAAGGGGAAATACGATGAGCATCTTTTAGCTGATTATAGTGAAGAAGAATTTGAACAGATGGAACGATTCCTTGTTCACTCACGTGATTTAGACTTCAGCTACGCAGCGGTAAAACAATTGGAAGGTAAATACCTTGTTCAAAACCGTGTCACGGGTGAAATTTATGAAAGTGCCCAGTTTTTATATATTTTAGTCGCAGCTTGTTTATTTGCTAAATACCCTGTTGAAACGCGTTTAAAATATGTTGAAGGTTTTTATAACGCTATTTCAACTTTCAAAATATCGTTACCAACACCGATTATGGCAGGAGTACGTACACCTACTCGTCAATTTTCATCGTGTGTATTAATTGAATGTGGTGACAGTTTAGATTCAATAAACGCCGCTTCTAGCTCAATTGTTAAATATGTTTCTCAGCGAGCAGGTATTGGCATTAATGCGGGCCGTATTCGTGCTTTAGGTAGTTCAATACGTAACGGTGAAGCATTTCATACTGGTTGTATCCCGTTTTTCAAACATTTTCAAACCGCTGTTAAAAGTTGTTCACAAGGCGGAGTTCGAGGTGGAGCAGCAACATTATTCTACCCACTTTGGCATTTAGAAGTTGAAAGCTTACTGGTCCTTAAAAATAACCGTGGTGTTGAAGAAAATCGTGTTCGTCATTTAGATTACGGAGTGCAGTTCAATAAGCTTATGTACACTCGTTTGATTAAAGGTGAGTCTATTACTCTCTTTAGTCCGAGCGATGTTCCTGGCCTTTACGATGCATTTTTTGAAGACCAAGATAAATTTGAAGCTTTGTATGTAAAATATGAAGCTGATGACTCAATTCGTAAAAAATGTATCAAAGCCATTGAATTATTTACTTTGTTTGCTCAAGAGCGCGCCAGCACGGGTCGAATTTATTTACAAAATGTTGACCACTGTAATACGCATAGCCCCTTTGATCCTAAACAAGCGCCTATTCGTCAAAGCAACTTGTGTTTAGAAATCGCGCTGCCAACACAGCCAATGAATGACATCAATGATCCAAACGGCGAAATAGCACTTTGTACTTTGTCTGCCTTTAACTTAGGTGCAATAGAAAGTTTAGATGAATTAGAAGGATTGTCAGATTTAGCTGTTCGAGCACTCGATAGCTTACTTGATTATCAAAACTATCCAATGCCAGCCGCATATAATGCCACTATAGGTCGCAGAACATTAGGTATAGGCGTAATAAACTATGCTTATTACTTAGCTAAAAACGGCGTCTTTTATTCAAACGGTAGTGCAAACAATTTGACTCACCGTACTTTTGAAGCGATACAATTTAATTTGTTGAAAGCTTCGAATGAATTAGCGAAAGAAAAAGGGGCTTGTCCTAAGTTTAATGAGACACGCTTATCGCAAGGTATTTTACCGATTGATACTTATAAAAAGACCATCGACGACATTACCGGCGAACCTCTTCACCTTGACTGGGAAGGCTTACGTGAGAGCATTAAAAAGCATGGTGTAAGAAACTCAACTGTTTCAGCGTTAATGCCATCAGAAACCTCTTCACAAATTTCAAATGCAACAAACGGTATTGAACCACCACGTGGTTTGATCAGCATCAAAGCGAGTAAAGATGGTGTTTTAAAACAAGTGGTACCTGAGTACCAAAGATTAAAGCATAACTATGAATTACTTTGGAACATTCCAAGCAATGAAGGCTATTTACAATTAGTAGGCATCATGCAGAAATTTATTGATCAAACAATTTCTGCAAATACTAATTACGACCCTGCCCGATTTGAAGGTGGAAAAGTGCCCGTTAAGCAAATTCTAAAAGATATTTTGACCGCTTATAAGTTAGGCGTTAAAACCATGTATTACCATAACACACGTGATGGTGCCTCTGAGGATATGCTTGGATTAGAAGAAGACTGTGAAGGCGGCGCGTGTAAAATATAATTACGTGCACAAAAAGCAAGCTTCATTGCTTATTTAGCAATGGGGCTGCTGGCATGTTCAGTGATAAAAATCATTTTAAAAAGTAAATTTCGATAGCAGGCCGCGACCATCATGCGTGTTATCAAGGAGAAATAGATGTCCTACACTACGTTTAACCAAGTCCCTAATAATGCGCTACTCGAGCCAATGTTTTTAGGGAACAGTGTCAATGTGTCACGATATGATCAGCAACGTTTTATTGCTTTTGAAAAGCTTATTGAAAAACAGTTATCATTTTTTTGGCGTCCTGAAGAAATAGATGTCTCAAAAGACCGCTCTGATTGGCAGAGTTTAACGCCATCAGAAAAGCATATCTTTATTTCAAACCTAAAATATCAAACATTGCTTGATTCTATGGCTGCTCGCTCAGTAAACGCTGTTTTTTTACCTCTTGTTTCTTTACCCGAAGTAGAAACTTGGATAGAAACATGGGCGTTCAGTGAGACGATTCATTCGCGCTCGTATACACATATTTTACGGAATCTGTTTTCAGATCCGAGTGAAATATTTGATGACATCGTTGTTAACCCAGCCATATTAAAGCGTGCGTCAAGTATTTCTAAATACTTTGATGCCGTGATAATCACCACACAGCTGCTCCAGTCACAAGGAGAAGGTTCGTATGAAGTCGATGGTGAAATGATTGAAGTATCAACGCGTAAGCTTAAAGAACGCTTATATCTTGCTGTTTGTTCGGTTAATGCTTTAGAAGCTATTCGCTTTTATGTTAGCTTTGCCTGTTCGTTTGCTTTTGCCGAGCGTGAATTATTAGAAGGTAATGCTAAAATCATCAAACTTATTGCCCGTGATGAAGCGTTGCATTTAACCGGTACCCAGCATATTTTAAACAACTGGCTGTCTGGTAGAGATGATCCTGAAATGCAAGTTATTGCACAAGAAATGAAAGAGCAAGGATTACAGATATTTCTTGATGTGGTAGAGCAAGAGAAAGAATGGGCACAGTATCTATTCAAAGATGGTTCAATGATTGGCTTAAATGCAGCAATCTTAAATCAATATATTGAATACATCAGTAATCAACGTCTAACGGCTATTGGTTTTGATGCTCCATTTGACATTAAGAGCAACCCACTACCATGGATGAATGCATATTTGGTATCAGACAATGTTCAGGTCGCTCCACAAGAAACTGAGATATCAAGTTACTTAGTCGGTCAGGTTGACTCTTCTGTTTCCAGTGATGACTTTGACGGATTTGATCTTTAATGACTTTCATATTTAAGTAAAGAACTTACTATCATGCTTTCTTATAACATCATTAGCACATTGAGTGCTTAAGTCTTTTAAAAATGAAAAGTGCTAATGATTGTTCAGTTTCACAGAACAAAAATACCACAGATAAAACACTTCACAATATCAGTGTCGATAATAAAACTATTATATTTCAAGCAAATGACAAAAGTTTACTTGAATGCTTAGAGAATGCCAATGTAGAAGTGCATTATCATTGTCGTGATGGATTTTGTGGTGCTTGTCGAGTCACGTTAGTTGAAGGCGAGATATCATACCCCCAAGGTGAACCCTTAGCTTTTATTGGCGAAGGCGAAGTACTCTCTTGTTGTTGCGTACCCAAGAGTAATATTAAACTTATTGTCGAGTAATTAAAACGGCGACGAGTAACAATATTCGATAGTACCTTCATCAAAAAAGATTTAATTTGAGAATGCAGGTACTTCTATCGTTTCAAAGATTAAAGTTTATCTGCTAATTTAGCCTCAATCCCCGCGACTATTTTAACTAATTCCAAAGCAACAGGTTGATAAAGTTGCTGATAGCTAGCTTTGTCTTCTACAGTTATTGCACCGTCTAATGCTTTGGTCAACTCAAACAGCCGCATAGCCCCTACAGAACATGAAACCCCTTTTAAAGTATGCACTAAATGTTTACAGGCAGATTGATCTTCATTGCTGATCGCCTGTTGAATCTTTTCACTATCATTAGAATGGTCTTCATAAAACATCACTAATATTTCAGCGAAAAGGTCTTCATCACCCAAAACATTACCAACACCCACCTGAAAATCTATACCTGGATATTTATCTTCAGTAGTATTTTGTAAGTCTTCACTATAATCGTCAGGCATTACAGTATTTATCTCCTCATGAATTTGAGTTTGATTACGGCCATTTTTCTTCGCTTGATATAAGCTAAGATCAGACTGCTTTAACAACTCTTCTAAGCTCATTTCAGCGTCTTGTCCCAATGATAAACCAATACTTACGGTTACAGAGATTTTTTCATCATTGGTATCATCAATAGATATTTGAGTATTTTGTATCGAAAGTCTAAAACGTTCGCAGGCAGCAATAGCATTTTCTATCGTAGTATTTGGCATACAAATCGCAAATTCTTCACCACCAACTCGGCCAATAATGTCGTAATCTCGAAAGCATTCACAAAGAGTACTGGCAAATTGAATTAATACTTTATCGCCAGCATCATGACCATAATTGTCATTAACAGCCTTAAAAAAATCAATGTCAAGCATCACCATAACAAGCGGCAGGTTGGTACGCTTTGCTTGGCTAATCGCTTTACTGGCTAAATCTTCAAAAGCGCCTCTATTATTAATCCCCGTTAGGAAATCTGTTTTAGCAAGAGACTCTAACTCGAGGGTTTTTTCTAAAAGCCGGATAGAGGTTCTGATCCTAGCTAACAAAACTTTTGGAATGTAGGGTTTAGTTACGTAGTCGTCAGCGCCAGATTCTAATGCGTCAACAATTTTATCTTCATCATCTGAAGCAGATAGCATGATAACGGGTGTTTTCATAAATAAAGGATGAGTCTTTACTTTCTTCAGTACCGCTAATCCTGAAATACCAGGCATATACATATCTAATAAAATAAGGTCAATGGCTTGTTCTTCTAAAACAGCCAAGGCGAGTTCACCCGATTCGGCGGTAAATACTTGATAACCGACTTCTGCTAAATCAAACTCTAAAAGCATGAGTGTATCTTTAGCATCATCCACAGCGAGAATGTTATATTTTTTCTTCAAATTCATCGTTTATCCTCAGAGTGAAGGTTCATGAGTTATCTTTAGGGCGTAAAGCTTTTGTAACGTTTATATGAGCCAACGGTTCAACATACCGCCTTATTGTGGTGATAGTAATTCCACAACGACTTTTAAACACCCATAAATTTATGAACTATAACAATAATATCATTATAAAAAAAATTTTCCATCGCTTTAATTAACTCATTTATAAGCCCAGCTATAATATAGGACTAAAATTTATTGGGTAACTTTAACCAATAAAAGCGCAATGGCGTTTACAAAGGTGCTAATAGCCGTTCATTAATAACCGCTATCACAATGATTTAAAAGTGGAGTAAAGGCAATAAACTAGGATAAAATTCAATTATTATCAATTAAAAAACTTGCCAACTCTTTAGAATTAAAAGGCTTTCTGAGTACCGGATAATGCCACTGTTTATCTTCCTCTGCGATATAACCACTGATTGAAAAAACACGAATATAGGGGAACTTAGCTTTCACAAGCTCAACAGCTTCTCGACCCGAAATGTCGGGCAAAATCATATCTGTAATAAAAATATCAAAAATGTGTTCAGTGGATAATATTTTCATTAAGCCAACTTTATTATTGGTATGTTGAGTTTTAACGCCTTCGTTTTCTAAGTACAAAGCTACAAATTCAGCAATACTAATTTCATCATCTAAAATTAGAACCTTTTTTCCCTGCATATCTAGTGGGCTTTTAATCGCTAGAGGCGTTTTTATTGTTGGGTTTGTTAATACTCGGCACTTAAATATTAAAGTAAAGTGCGCACCACCTAAGTAGCCATACCCTTCGACTTTAATATGACCATTATGTTTGTATATCGTACTGTAGACATTAGCTAAGCCAATACCGTTACCTTTATTAACTGATTTACTGCTGTAGAAGGGATCAAATACCTTTGTCAAATTACTTTGCTCAATGCCTATACCGCTGTCTTGTACATGAATTTCTAAATTTTTCTCCTTATTAATGTTCGCAGATATTTCAATTTTCCCAATGAGGCCTTTTTCGCGGATCGCATCTTGAGAGTTCAGTACGAGATTGAGTAAAATATTAATAAATTCACCCTGAGGAAAATTTATTTCACAGCAGACTTCATGAGTATTGATGCTAAAATCAATGGTTGACAGTAATAATTGTTTAAAAAGATACTGGTTATCAATAATATCTTGCATGGGGTCAAATTTGACCACCTTAATGGTTGGTTTTCGAGTAAAAGCTAATAAGCGCTCTGTTACACTTTTACCTTTGTCGATAGCATTTTTTACCCGCTCAATATACGTTGAAATATCTCGCTCGCCTTGCGCAAACTTAATTTCTAACATTTCGGTCGCGCCTAAGGCTACGCCGAGCACATTATTGATGTCATGAGAAACATTACCGAAAGTATTACCCAGTAAGGCAAGTCGATTACTAATAAGTTGTTGCTGGTCTTTGCGAAATTGATCTGTAACATTTTCAACAATCCAAATAAATATCCCTTCATCGGCCTCATAAGTTACTGATAAGTCAAAAATAGTATTGTACTGATCAAAGCTAATATTCGTTTCTTTGAATTGGCCACACTTTTTCGCTTTACGTTTGAAAGCAAGGTAATCCGTGATACTGAAATTAATGTAATTAAAAAGCACTGAGCTACTATGAGCAGTTTTTGGTGTAAGATCTTGATAAACCACATTGTCTTTGTCGTTAATAAAAAACACAGGTACTTTAATTGTGTAATTCACCATTGCTAACAATTTTAATTTTTCAAAAATATCTTCAGATTTAGTAATATCTTTAAAAACCCCAAAGACACCAACCACCTCACCCGCCATATTCAATTCTACCTCGCCAAAACATTCCACTTTAACTTTTCTGCCGCTTTTATGTTTTATGGCACTTTTAAAGTAAAATCCTTGTTTATCAATCATCGCTTTATCTAAATGATTTCGTACCTTATCTTGTTCCTCTTCCAGATAAAAATCTAACGCAGTATCTACATTTGGAACATAACTTGTGGGATATACACCATGGATTTTATAGAGTTCTGTTGACCAATATAAAGTTTTCTTAAGGCAATCTAAGCGCCAATGTCCTGATTTATTTAAACGTTCCGCGAGTAATAAGTAATTATTTCTCTCTTTTAGCTTTTCAACTAACTGGTGCTGATCCGAAATGTCTTTAACTGAACCAAACATTTTATATGCTCGGTCGTCACTATATTCCATAATCTTACCAAAAATAGTGATCCATTTAGTTATTCCAAGTTCAGTCGTAATTGACAGTGTTAGATTAATGCAGGGTGTTTCACCGATAAAGTGTGCTTTAGCTTGTCGATTGAGGCTGGCTAAATCTTCTGGCTTTAAGTGTTTTTCGTAAAAAGACAGCGGACCTAAAAATGATTTTGTGTCATAACCCAGCATAGCCATCACTTGAGCCGAATAAAGTATGGTTCCTTGGGCAATATTCCATTCCCAAAAGGCTTCTTCTATACCATTTAATATTTTATGAGTATGCGTTGACAACGTTAACGACGTGATTTTACGAGGTGAGTTAGTTTCCACATGATCAGGTTTATCCTTGCTCGTATCACTTAAAAATGAATCGGTAAGGTAGGCTATATAACCATCAGCTACTTCACTGACTTTTATTGTACAATTAAGCATTTTTTTCGATTTACTTAACAAATACACAGCGCTACTCTTTAACATTTCCCCTGAAGGTTGCAGACCGTCATCAATTAGTTCTACAAGGGAGTCAACCGTTTTGCCGGGCAATAGCATGTCTAAATTTTGTCCTTTTACCTCTAGCGTTAAATAGCCAGAAAGCCTTTCTGCCCAGATATTACAGCCCGTGATCGTACCTTGATGCGCTATTTGAATAACCGGGAAAGGAATACTATTTAGCGCTACTGCTAAATCATCAGAGACCTGTTTCAAAACAATTCATCCTCTTCATCAATATCAACAATTTCCTCTTCTTGCTGCTGATTAAGGACTTCAAGTTCATCAACACTGGCTAAGGCACCATCAAGTAATTGTGTAACTTCAAGAAAATTTATATCGTCTTGTGAGTGTTTTTTCAAGGACGTATGAACCAAGTTTGTTAAATATTCTTCTTGCTCATCAGACATTTCTAGTACATGAAAGCTCATCCCTATATTTGTGACAATCTCATTCATAACTTCTTGTTGATGATGCTTGGAAATAGCAATCATTTGCTTGGTCGCAGAAACAGCTTGTTGTATTTTACTTTGTACATGTACCAATGAATTTTTATAGGTAATAAAGGCAATGCGAGCACCAACACATTCAATGACAGATGCTAAAGCGTCTATATATATATCGGTATCAATAGCCCCTTCCTCTAAATTGAGAATGAGTATTGAACAAAGAGGATGATTAAAAATAGTTCTAGAGCTAAAGCGATATAACCTAGGTTTCACTTTTAGTAGCTTCATTACATCGATTTCAACAGGAGAACAAAAGCCGTTTTTAGCACTAAAGAAAAGTGGCTTTTCATTAATAGGGTAAAAAGCGATGCAGCCTTGTAAATTCATCGAATATAGAAACGAAAACATTTCATCTCTAATTTTTTCTAAGGTAAAACAATGATTAAGACGAGATGTTAGCTGCATACAGCTTCCATATTTAGAGGCTTGTGCCATTGAAATATTGATCACTCTATCTTTTGAACAAATTTCTGTTTCAAAACTATGAATTTTATCTTGGTAAGAAATAAGCTTTTTAAGTTTGTTATTCAATGCGAGTAAAGAAATAGGTTTCGCAAGGAAGTCATCCGCGCCACACTCTAGGCCTTTAAGTACGGCGTCTTCGTTTGCTAATCCAGAATACAACACAAATGAAGTTGCTACCGTGTGATGCTCTACTTGGCTTTTTATCCACTTTGAACCTTTATCATCACCAATGTTCTCATCAACTAAAGCAATATCAAAAAGTTCATTGTTACTGACAAATTTATCGGCGTCTTTGAGGTTGCTCGCACACGTTACGTCAAAATTTTCGGCTAATGCTTCATGAAGTAATTCAAGGTAATCTTTGTCATCATCAATAATGAGTAAACGTGGCTTTTGCATAATAATTCCTTTTTTTTATGAGATTTTAGCTTTTAAAAATAAATGTTAGGCATCTTTTTGAAAGACTTGGCAGCAGTTGCGCCCTTGCTCTTTTGCTTGGTACAAAGCAATATCAGCTTGTTTTATTAATTCATCAGCATTAGCTAGGTGATCTGTAGCTGTCGATGTAGCAATACCTATACTCACGGTCACATAAGGAAATACTGATGAATATTGGTGTTTTATTTTTTTACTTCGCAGTGCGAGGCTTAATTCTTTTGCTTTAAATCTTGCACCATCAACAGGCGTAAAAGGAAGAACAACCATGAACTCCTCTCCCCCATAACGTGCTAATGAATCAGTTGACCGATTAAGTGTTTCATTGAACGTATCGGCAACCTGCACTAAACACTTGTCACCTTGTGGATGACCATAGTTATCGTTATAGGGCTTGAAAAAATCAATATCTATCATCAATATTGATAATTCTCCCTGTTGACGTTCATTATTTTGCCAAGCACTTGCTAACACTTCCTCTAAACCTCTTCTATTAAGAATATGTGTTAATGGGTCAATACTACTCAGAATTTCTAATTGTTTATTGGCTCGTTCAAGTGCCCCTTTCATTTTGGCAATACGTTCCATCGCTCTTATTTTAGCGCTTAAAATAACTTGTTTTATTGGTTTCGTTAAATAGTCATCAGCACCAGCGTCGATACCTTTAGTTAAATAGTCTTCGCTGTCATTAGAGCTAAGGAAAATAATGGGGAACCATTGAGGATATTCCTTTCTCATCATCTTGGTTAAAGCGAAGCCATCAACTTCTGGCATTTCTATATCCATAAGCACCAAGTCTATGCTTTCTTTTTTTAGCGCCGCCATGGCTTGCTCATGTCCATTCGCGGTAACCGCAACATGGCCACTGTCAATGATCATTGCACTAACGACTTCTCTAATAAATTTATTGTCATCTACAACTAAAATATTCAAATTAATACCTTATTCATTGATACTTAATCATTGATACTTAATCAAAGTATTCATGCGATTAGGATGCCCAAACATAAGATGCTTCGACAACTTCTCCCTTTTCTTGAAAGTGTAAACTGTCACAAAGTTGCTCTACAAGTTCAATACCCCGCCCACTAAGCTGTAGTTTATTTTCTCGCTTATTTACTCTATTCTCATAGTATTTTTTGATATCAAATCCTTGACCACTATCATGTATTTTAATCATGATCCGCCCCCCATTTGGAAAAGGATAATGACTTATTTGTAACTCAATAAAGCCATGTTCTAAATTTGTCAAACGTAGTTCTCGTTCTTTATAATATTGAGAAAAACCTTCTGCACTGGCTTTTAATTTAGAGCTTAAACCTAAGACACCATGGTCAAGGGCATTAATAAATAATTCAGTGAGTATGCTATATAAACTTTGCCAATGCTCTGCATGCCCTTCTATTTCATTTATTTGATTCATTGCCATAGGAATAGGATTTATAGAGGCTAAGCGCTTACCACTCAATGTTAACTGCCAATGCCACGCGGGATCTGTTGCTAAGTAAATATCGTCAAGCTGCTGGGCTGAAATGTTACTAATCCCTTGACTGGCAACAAGTACTTGCTGCCAACCGCCACAAGGAATATCAATCAATGATATGTCATCTTCTTGTGGCATGGTTTGGCAAAAATCATTAACCGCTTTGAGTACACATTCACTAACGTTATGCGTCATTACTCCCTGTATTGCCGCCTGCTCAAATCGCTCAAAATCAAACATTTCACCCTGCTCATTCCTCGCTTCGACAATACCGTCACTGATCAAAATAATTCGATCGGTTTCTTCAATACTATAAATAGTTAATTGGCTATCAGGTAAGAGCTTAGGAAGAACACCTAATGGTGGATGACTTGATGATATTTTATGTTTAATTGTTCCTTGTTCAGAAAATAAATAGGCATCGGGTAAACCGGCATTAAAAGCATAAACTGATGCATCGTGACTAGAAATACTTGCAAAGCCAGCCGCTAAAAATAAATCTGCAGGGAGTAAATCATAAAGTTGATGGTTAATTTGATTAATAATTTCAAATAACAAAAAACCTTTCTTGGTCATTGCCCGGAATGTTTCAGCTAAAGGAATAGCGCCAATAGATGAGCGTAAACCGTGACCTGTAAAATCCCCTAGCATGACATTAACATCGCCATTGGGTGCTAAAGCGGTAAGTTGTATATCCCCACTAAATAACGCGGCGGGTTGTTTAATAATGCCAATTCGGTCAAGCGAAAAATTTCTTGCTTCAATCACACCTGACATTAATTGCTCAGCAAGTTCAGCGTCTTTTTGTTGCTCTTGTTGCAAAATTTTAACTTGGGCGTACAAGTCACTAATACGTTGAATTGATTTTATTTTCGCTTTAAAAACATCAGGTGAAAATGGCCGCACCAAAATGCCATCTCCCCCTGCATCTATACACTCAATAAAGGCTTTATCTGTATCCATACTCGTAATAAAAATAAGCGGGCAGAGACTATTATCTTGAGATAAGCCTTTAATTTTCCTTGCTGCTTCATAGCCATCCATAACAGGCATATTAATGTCCATTAATACTAAGTCAGGCTTGTATTTAACATACATTTCAACACCTCGAGCACCGTCATTAGCTGTAAAAACGCGATAACCTTCTTCTTTTAATAAGACACTTAATACCTTGCATTGCATGGCAGAGTCATCAACGACTAACGCTAATTTAATATCACTTTTTTCAGCTAACACTGTCATACCCTAGAGTTCTATTGACAATAAACGGTGGAATTGGGCTATCTCTAAAATCTTATTAACGGCTTCGCTGGGTTTACTAATAACCACTTTTCCTGAATAGTTTTCTGCATGATCTTTAAGTAATAAAATCATGCCCAAAGCTGAGCTGTCCATGTAAGTCGTATTTAATAGACATATTGTGAACACCGCATTTTTTTCTTTACAATTTATATAGGCATCGCGAAAATTTTGATGTAATGAAAAATCAAACCTGCCATCGATACTAATTTCTATATTTTTTTTATCTTCGGATACTTTCTTTTTAACATTCATAGTTGTTCCTAGTATTTAAAAAATCAAAATAACTCAACATCACCTTCATCCATAGATGACTGGGATACACTTCTTCGCTTATTGTCGTATTGAGATTGCTCAATAAACGCTTGGCATTGATGCTGTAAAGCTTGTAATTCTTGGTAAGTATTACCTTTACTGATTTCAAATCCTACAAGAGTTTGGTTAAGTGCTGAAATAGTTCGAGTATTACTTTTTAGTGATAAAAGGGCTTGACGAGTTAAATCTTCAAACTGCAATGAACGTACACCTATAGCGACTGTTTCAGCAATTTTGGGAGATAGTCCAGCGAGTTCTTTAATAATAGCATTGGTTTTACTATTAGATTCACCCACGTGTTCAACCATCGTGCTCACTCTACTTTTAGCTTCAAGTGTTGCTGTCATATCTGCCGAAGCCATTACCTGAACTGAATTTTTGAGTTTTTCAATAATAGTTTGCGCAGACGATATCTCTTCACGAATATCATTATTAAGCTCTGTAGAATTAAACGACAATGCCCTAACTTCACTCGCTACAACAGCAAAGCCTCGTCCTGCATCCCCGGCTCTCGCGGCTTCTATAGCGGCATTAAGCGCCAATAAGTTTGTTTGGCTTGCTAAACTTTCAACTTGTCCTAATAAGCTAAAAATACCTTCAAGCTGCTTACTCATATCTTCAGTAAATGACATCGCCTCTAAACTTTGTTTACTCGTGGTTATAATAACCTGTACAAAAGTATCTAAGGTCTCACTTGAATCATGAACAAAAGACTCGATGGTGGTTCCTTCCTCATCCAAAGTTCCCTGGCGATTACCAATCGCCGCATTAAGCATGTCTTGTTGTTCATCACTTAAACTTTTTAAATATTTAAAGCTATCTGAGATTCCCGTAGTAGCCTCTTCTATTAAGACACTTGCTCTATCAACTTCGGTATCAACAATTTCCATTTGTTGGGAGAGTAAATTTGCTATTTTTGTTAAGGTGAGTTTAATTTCTTTGTCATGCGTTTGTTGACTATCATCAAGACAACTTTCGCCAGAGGTAATTTCTGAAAGTATAGAGTAGCGATATAATAAAATTAAAATAATTGACAGTAATAATGTCAGGGTCGTTGATAAATAACTTATCTGAAAAAACAAAAGGTCTATAAGTACTAAGCCAACAATAAGCAGCCCAGCTCTCAACAATTGCATTTGCTTACTTATCATACAACACCTCTTTCATACTGTTTCTATCAAGTGCGGCGTAATCTAATATTGCCTTGGGTATATTTAAGAGTGAACACTCTTTTACCTGTGCATTTAACGCATGAGCACTTCCTGGCATCCCCCAAATTAAACTACTCGCTTTATCTTGAATTATAGTCATTGCACCCGAATTTTTTAAATTTAATAACCCTTTTGCCCCATCTTGCCCCATTCCCGTTAATAAAATGGCTTGTACATTGTTAGCAATAGGCACTAACGCGTTAAATAAAACGTCAACGGCAGGTTTATGTCTATTCACATGAGGAGAATCTTCTAGGATACAAAATAATGCCCCCCCTTTACTTTCTACTTTAAGGTGCATATTTCCAGGTGAAATATAAACATTTCCCTCTTTAATTTTTTGTCCATGCCTTGCTTCTTGAACATTAACAGCACAGCAACCATTCATACGTTCAGCATATCTCGCACTGAATGTTTCAGGGATATGTAAAGTAATAACGATAGGGGGCGAATTGCTGGGTAAAGCCGTTATAATCGCTTTTATTGCTTCAGTACCGCCCGTTGAAGCGCCAATGGCCACTAAATGGTTTGCACGTTGACTCCCTTTAAAAGGTGCAACGCTAGCATGTGAAGATTTTGATATGGCACTGTTGAGCTGATATGTCTTGTTATTAACCGTAGCGGCAAATTTTATTTTTCTTAATAACGTTTCTTTGAAGTTAGATTTACTTGTAATAAGTTCTTCAAAACTCGGTTTTGCAATAAAATCAATAGCGCCTAGTTCTAGGGCTTCTAATGTTATATCCGCACCTTTGGTGGTTAGTGTTGATAACATCACTACTGGCATGGGATGCAGTCGCATTAAATTTTTTAAAAAAGTAATACCGTCCATCTTTGGCATTTCAATATCTAAAGTCAGTACATCAGGTTTTAACTTTTTAATTAGCTCTCGGGCAATAATAGGATCTTTAGCTTCTCCGACAACTTCAATTTCAGGATCATCTTTTAAAACCTCATTAATAACCGCACGAATAACGGAAGAATCATCAATAATGAGTACTTTAATTGTTTTCATTTAGCTAAACTCCAAAAACCCATCGTTATGATCAAAATAACTCGACATCACCTTCAACCGGTGATTGGTCAATAAGACTACGATAAGCAATCTCTCTACGTACAATCGTATCGTTATGTAAATTATCAATCGTTTTCACAAAAGCTCGGCCACTGATAGGTTCAAATAAAATTTTTCGTGGATAAAAAGAACCTAAGTCTGAACTTTCTACGGGGATGCCCTCATCAGCTAAATATTTTAAAACAAAGCTAATATTTTTCTCCCCTACATCAGACATTTTCTTTAATACTTTACCTCCACCAAACACTTTTGCTCGTAAATTTATTTTTCGGCCCCCATTTTTTAAAATCATATTGATAAGATGTTCCATCGCAAAGTTGCCATAACGAGTAGCATCCGATGCCATACCTCGTTGCCCCCAATCGACCTCATGTGCTTCTTTGTCGGTAAGCGGTAGCATAAAATGATTCATCCCACCGATCCCGCTTTGTTCATCCCAGATGCAGGCTGAAATACAAGAGCCTAAAGTTGTTGCAATAGCGACATTATCTCGGGTCATATAAAACTCGCCAGGAAGAATTTTAGCAATCACTTGTTTTCTGTTCTTATCCCAGTAATGATTTACATGAGCAAATTCTGGTAAGCAATTTTGTAAACATTGCTCAACATGACTGTTGTTCTGTCGATTTAACACCATAGTTTTTTATTCACTTGTATAGAGCGACTAAAATGCTTTTCTAAAAATGGTACGTCCGACACTTTCAAAATGTGCTTGGTATTTACCTAAATTTTCACTGTGTCCTAAAATAAGTAAACCACCTGGCGCTAACATTTCATAATAACGGGCAAATAATTCTTGTTGCGTTTTTTTATCAAAATAGATAATAACGTTGCGACAAAAAATAATATCGAATGGCCCTTTCATTGGCCAATCGTGTAATAAATTCAATTTTTTAAAGGTAATAAGTGCTTGTAACTGTTTTGCTACTTTTACTTTATTTTCATTAATTCCAATACCTTTATTAAAATACTTTTCTTTAAATTTTCTTGGTATATCTTCAACACGTCGCTCGTCATAAGTACCTTTTTTACCCGTTTCTAAGACATTACTATCAATGTCTGTCGCGAGTATCTTTACATCCCATTGACTTAAATGACTTTTCATTGCTTCAAGTACGGTAATAGCAATACTGTAAGGCTCTTCACCCGTAGAGCTTGCCGACGACCAAATACGGAGTCGTTTAAGGCCCGGTGAATTATTTCGCATCAACGTTGGTAGCTCATGTTGAGACATATAATCAAAATGATGTTGTTCTCGAAAAAAACTGGTTAAATTTGTGGTGATTGCATTGATAAAGTAGTCTTTCTCTTTTTCAATATTTGCCTTTAACAATTCGCAATAAGCCGTAAAAGATGAAATTTTACGTTCGCGAATAATGCGAGTCAGCCGTCGATAAACCATTTCTTTTTTGCTGGCATTGAGCACAATACCAGCAGTGTCATATACAAATTGACAAAGAAAATTAAAGTTATCGTTACTTAATTGAAACGCTTTATCGCGTTGCATCACTTAGAATATACCCTAGAACTCTTCCCATTCTTGATCAGATGCTGTTTTTGGTCGGACAGTGCTTGCTCTAGGTGCTGGTCTTGTGGGTTGTCTACTCGACGGTTGTCTGCTTGTTTGCCTTCTACTTGCTGGCGATGAACGACGCACAGGCGTTTTAATTTCTGGCTCGTCATCTTCACCCGTATTAAAGAAAGCAACTTGGTCAAGAAGCGCTTGAGACTGTTCTTCCATTGACTTACTCGAAGCGGCGGCCTCTTCTACTAATGCAGCATTTTGTTGCGTCATTTCATCCATCTGGCTAACCGCTGCACTGACTTCGCCAATACCCGCTGATTGTTCTTTACCGGCACTGTCAATATCGCCAATCATTTTACTGACTTCTTCGATAGCATTCACAAGCTCTGTAAAAGTTTGCCCTGTTTCATCAACGAGCTTAGTACCTTGTCCTACTGCTTCTACGCTGTCGTTTATCAAGCCTTTAATTTCTTTAGCTGCGCCTGCTGAACGTTGTGCTAAGTTACGAACCTCTGCGGCAACCACTGCAAAACCACGACCTTGCTCGCCCGCTCTCGCAGCTTCTACCGCGGCATTGAGTGCTAACAGATTGGTTTGAAAGGCAATTTCATCAATAACACTAATAATATCAGCAATTTTTTTGCTCGACTTATTAATATCACTCATCGCGGTGATAGCATTTTTAACAACAGCGCCACCATTACTCGCTTTGTCCATAACAGAGGCTGACAATTTACTTGCTTCTGATGCATTTTCTGCATTTTGTTGTACGGTACTGGTTAATTCTTCCATAGCTGAAGCGGTTTCTTCAAGGCTAGAAGCTTGTGATTCTGTTCTGTGGCTCAGTTCATTATTTCCTTCAGCAAGCTCACGCGCTGAATCAAAAACATGCGTTGATGCGCTACGTATATCCCCAACCATATTACTCAACACATCAATAAACTCATTAATAGATGTGCCAATAATACTAAATTCACCGACTAACTCTGTTTCAATATATTGCGTTAAGTCACCTTCAGATAAGGTCATCAAGGTTTCTTTAATTTGAGCAATAGCTTGTTTTCGCCCGGTAATGTCTGATGCATACTTAACCACTTTCATGGTATTACCATTTAAATCTAAAATCGGATTATAAGACGCTTGGATCCAAACTTCTTTACCCCCTTTACCTATACGCAGATATTCGCCACTGTCGAATTCACCACGATTAAGTTTTTGCCAAAATTGCTGATATTCAATACTCGATTTATGGGCAGCTTCAACAAATAAGCTATGGTGTTGCCCTTGTATTTCACTAAGCGTGTAGCCTAACGCTGACAAAAAATTGTCATTGGCAGTGATAATGGTGCCGTCCATATTAAATTCAATCACCGCTTGTGACTTACTAATGGCAGATATTTGTCCAGAAAAGTCGGCATTTATTAATTTTTGAGCGGTTACGTCAGTGGCAAATTTTACAACTTTAAAGGGTTTACCATTTAAATCTAAAATAGGATTATAAGACGCTTGTATCCAAACCTCTTTCCCCCCTTTTCCTAAACGCTTATATTCTTTTGATTCATACTCACCACGATTTAAACTTTCCCAAAATAGTCGATATTCCACACTTGCTTTAAAATCAGGTTCGACAAACATGCTGTGGTGCTGACCTTGCACTTCTTCTAAATTGTAACCTAACGTTGATAAAAAGTTTTCATTGGCGGTAATAATAGTACCATCCATATTAAATTCGATAACGGCTTGTGCTTTATTAATCGCTTCGATTTGTCCTGAAAAATCTGCGTTTTTTAGTTTTTGAGCCGTTATATCGGTTGCAAACTTAATGACTTTATAGGGTTTACCCTCGGCATCAAGAATTGGATTATAAGACGCTTGTATCCAAACTTCTTTGCCACCTTTTCCTAAGCGTTTATATTCTTTAGATTCAAACTCTCCACGATTTAAGTTTTCCCAAAAAGCCCGATATTCTGCGCTTATTTTAAATTCATGGTCGACAAACATACTGTGGTGCTGACCCTGAACTTCTTCTAAGCTGTAACCTAAGGTCGATAAAAAGTTTTCATTAGCGGTAATAATAGTACCGTCCATATTAAATTCAATCAGTGCTTGAACTCTATTAATCGCTTCTATCTGAGCCAGCATATCTGAGAACTGCAATTCTTTAGTTTGCTCAACTGAAATTTCGGTATCTTTATCCATGGTCGTATCATTCCCTATCGATTTAATTTTATCTTTTGTTGTTATACGATTAAGCACTAACTCAATAATAATGCTCTCTGCTAAACCTTTAATTACTGATATCCAAGCTCTTTTGAGCGTTATTTTTAATGCTTTATCGAGTACTCGTGTTAATGTTTGCAACAGTGCAGTTTCAACATCTTCTCGGTAATCTTTTGCTGCACTTGTCTTTATTAGTGGTTGTGATTTTTCTTTTGTTGCACTCATTGGTTTTAATAAACTGATTTCACGGTCTAATAAACAGATAAAGTTTTGGTTGTCTTTCTTTGTCTCTTTAAACAACGTGGCTATTTCAGGTCTTAATGCAAATAACTGCTGATAAAACAAAGAGCCTACATTAGGTGAAAGCGTCACTACGTTTGGCCAACTTTGTTGAACTAAACTGATCTGTTTCGCCGTCATCGTTATTACTCTCTTAGTTATCTGACTATGATCTACTCTAAAAATATTTTAGTTGTCTCTTAATAACTTTATTCAATATTTACCTTTGTTTTCATTGAATAAAATCATAAACAATCAAGCCTCTTCAGCTTTATTTTCTACGTGATACAACTCGTTTTGATCTAATAAACTATGGCTGTCTAATAAAATAATAAGCCTATCCTCAATTGAGGCTAAACCTTGTAAAAAACAGCGGTCAATTTTATTACCAAAGGTAGGAGGTGTTCGTATAGATTTTTTATCGAACTTATACACTTCTGAAACAGCATCTACCACAATACCCACCACCATTGTTTTTTGACTATTTTGATTACGCAAAATAATGGTGACAGTTTGCTCGTTATAGGCGAGTGGCTCTTGCCCAAAACGCTGACGTAAATCAATTATCGGCACAATAATGCCGCGTAAGTTAATCACACCCTTTATATAATTTGGCTTGTTTGGCAGTTCGGTAACAGAACTCCAAACGCGTATTTCTTGTACACACAAAATGTCGACACCATATTCTTCGCCATTTAAAATAAAGGTGAGATACTCTTGTTCTTGTTCCATGTTATCTTCCTTTATTTAAATTAACTGATGTTTTTCAATTTCTTGTAAGGTATTTACATTAAGTAAGGTGACCACGTTTTCACCAACATTGACTAAACCGTCAAGATAATTTTGTGGTACACAACCACCAAAAGCAGGTGCAGGTTTTATTTCATTGGCTTCAACATTAAGCACGTCAGAGACGGCATCAACAACAAAACCTATCGTTCTGGTTTTATTTTCAGTCTCTACTGTTAAAACAATCACCACTGTTGTTTCGCAATAACTCGCTTCACCAATATTGAATTTCATCCGTAAATCAACAATAGGCACAATAATACCGCGCATGTTGATCACACCTTTTATGTAACAAGGTGAATTAGGGATACGCGTTGGGTTTTCCCAACTACGAATTTCTTCAACACATAAGATATCAACCGCGTATTGCTCATCAGCTAATAAAAAAGTGAGGTATTGTTCACCACTGGTTATAAAGTCAATACCTTCTAGGGAGTACTCCCCTTCAACAGGTACTTCATCTGCTAACATTTGAATATCCATTAAGAGATCACTCCTGCAGATATTGACGGGGTAACATGAGGCTGGACACTCGACTGGTGTTGTTGATTACTTTGAGCTCTTGATAGTGCCATAGCAATAATACCTGGCACGTCAAGTATCATCGCAACAGAACCATCACCAAGAATTGTTGCACCAGAAACACCTTCAACCTGCTGATAATTATCATTTAAACTTTTAATAACAACTTGCTGCTGGGCGAGTAAGTCATCGACCATCAAACCAATTTTTTGTCCATCAGCTTCTACAACAACCAGTAAACAACGTTCAATGTGTTCAAATTCACAAGGAATGTTAAATAACTGATAAATAGGGATAACGGGAACGTTGTCTTCCCTAAGTCGGTAAAGTAACATGTCACCTGAAACACGATTAATGAGTGCTTTTTGTGGCTGTAAAGATTCTACAATCGTGATTAATGGAATAATATAAACTTCCCTGCCAACCCGGACTAGCTGGCCATCAAGAATGGCCAACGTAAGTGGTAAATTCACGCGAAAAGTACTGCCTTTTCCTTGCTCAGACTCAACTTGTATTCGCCCCCCTAGCGATTGAATGTTCTTTTTAACGACATCCATACCGACGCCACGGCCTGAGATATCACTGAGTTCTTTTGCAGTAGAGAAACCAGGTTCGAAGATCAAATCAAAAACTTGACTATCAGTTAACGTCGTACTTTCATCAACCAGACCTTTTTCAAGTGCTTTATTAAAAACAGCTTGGCGGTCAATGCCACCACCATCGTCACTGATTTCAATAACAATACTGCCACCTTGATGATAGGCATCAAGTATAATTGTGCCCTTTTCAGGCTTACCGTTCGCTAATCGAACTTGTGCAGATTCAATACCATGATCAACAGCATTACGTACTAAGTGTACAAGGGGATCGCCAATTTGTTCCATCACAGTTTTATCGAGTTCTGTTTGCTCACCTTTAAGAATAAGCTCAATTTCTTTTCCTGTTTTTTTAGATAAGTCATGAACAAGTCTTGGAAAACGATTAAAAGCAAAACTAATAGGCAACATACGAATACGCATGACACTTTCTTGTAATTCTTTTGTATTTTGCAGGAGTTGCTCTAAACCCGCGTTAAGGCGTTCAACTTTTGATAAGTCAAAATCATTACCTAACTCAGACAACATCGATTGAGTAATGACAAGTTCACCTACTAAGTTGATTAAACTATCAACTTTATCAACACCTACTCGAATAGAACCTAAGTCATTTTTAGACTTGCCTGCAGGCTTATCTACATTATTTTTTTGTGAAGGTTCGGGAGTATTTGTTTCTACTTTTGATGAAGAGACACAAAGCTCACTTGCGGTTGATTCGTCACACACATCTTCAGTACTTGATACATCAGCACTTATTTCGCTGAGTTTCATTTTATCTTCTTTAGTCAGAATAAGTTCACATTCGTCTTCAACCCATTCAAAGACTTCTTTAATATCATCTTCACTCGCGTTTGAACGCAGCGTTAAATGCCAACTTAAATAAAGTTCTTCTGCATCAATATCATTAAGTGCGGGTAGTTCTTTAGCATTTGCTACGACAGTAATTTCACCTAAATCAGCTAAAGCATTGAAAAGTAATAACGGGTCATTACCTGTTTGTACTAAGTGATGCTCAGGAATGAACTTGATTTGCCACGTTGTCATATCATTATTATTTTCAGTCGCCGTATCATCAGCATTTATTGTTACCGCTTCACTAATGACACTTCCACTTGACGCTAATGTTTGCTGTAATAACCGAGAGTTTTCAGCTATTTTTTCACTGTTGCACTCGCTTTCATCTCTGATGGCTTCAATCAACAAGCGCATGCAATCAACTGACTCTAAAAGTAATTCAACATCATCGGCGTCTATTTTGCGACGACCATCACGCATTTCATCAAGCAGAGTTTCCACTAAATGCGTGAATTCTGTTACCTGATTAAAACCAAACGTCCCCGCCCCGCCTTTGATTGAGTGGGCAGCACGAAAGATTGAATTAATTGTTTCATCATCACCTTGCTCTAAATTGAGCAAGCTCGATTCCATTAATTCGAGGCCTTCAAAACTTTCTTCTAAAAAACTGGGAATAAATTGCGAGAGATCAACGCTCATAATAGCTACCTAACAACCCGTTTAATGGTTGCTAATAATTTTTCAGGGTTAAAAGGTTTGACTAACCAACCAGTGGCGCCAGCAGCTTTGCCGCGCATTTTCATATCACCCGAGCTTTCTGTGGTTAACATTAAAATCGGGGTGAATTTAAAGGTAGGTAACTTGCGCAACTCTTGGCAGAGTGTAATACCGTCCATGATGGGCATATTTACATCTGAAATAACAAGGTCAAACGTTCCACTTTGCGCTTTATTGAGGCCATCTTGACCATCTTTTGCTTCAACGGTTTCATAACCTGCACTTTTCAATGTGAAACTAACCATATCGCGAATAGAGTTAGAGTCGTCAACAACCAACACTTGGGTCATAGGTCTTTCCTTTTTAGGGTAAATATAAACGGCAAAGGCTTAATCAATATCTTATGGTAGGTCATTAAAAAGTTAAGATTAAGCATTAATATATTGATTTAAAATAGCTTCGTTAAGCCCTAGCTGCTTAACGCTTTCTTGGATAACAGAAGAAGTGGAACGCCAGTTAAGCGCTTTGTTTTGTGAAGCAATATAAGTCACTGCAGCTAACAGTAGCTGAACGCCTACTGTATCGATATGAGTGACCTCACTGTCATCAAAATTGATCTCATCATTTTGATCAATTTCTAACAGTAGCTGGGTTTTACAATCATCAACTTGAGCAATAGTTAACTGAGCGGGTAATTTGAACATTTAATCCCTTATAATGTTAAACAAAATAGATAACCTAAGAATAAAGATAAGACAAAAAAAATTAACTGCAAGTTTATTTTGATAATAAATTCACTATTTTTTAGGTGTTTACAACCTATTTTAGAATTGAATTTAAAATTCACATAAATAAAGTAAGGTTTTTTAATGAATATATTGCTTTCCCTGTTTACAATTATTATGGTTAAAAAAAGGATATATTTTGAGAACGTTAATGCCAGAAGATAATCAAAAAGTGCCTAGCCAAATTTTTCGCTGGTTTGAAAAAATGAAAAACAACTACGAGCAGAACGTTCAAAGCGTCTTACAACGATTCGAAGAATATAGCCACAGCCAACAATTAAGAATTGACCAAGCCAATCAATCGACGATTGATAACCTTAAGTCGTCTCATCAAAAGCATCTCGACCAACAAAACACACAAATTAAGCAATTAACTGATGACGTAAGTTATTACAAAGCGCAAATGGCGAAGCAGCAACAAACAATAGAGCAGCTTAACAGTCGATATGATGCGGTAATGAGCTGTTTGCTAACAGAAAAAAGAAAAGATATTGATATTAAAGATATTTTTTCTGATGAAGACATACAAAGCGATGAAAAAAATGAATTTATTGAAGGTTTGCATCTCTCGTCAAATAACAGCGAACTTAATCGTCATTTTCAACAGACCAACCAAAAGACTGTAAAGACTCATATCAATGAGAGGGGAGGAAGCATTCAAGAAGGAGTCCCTTCAGCATTGGAGCAATGTGATGACAACTTGTTCGACCAAGCCATTTTAAAAAGACAATCGGGTGATGTTAAGCAAGCATTCCAATTATTTGAACAAGCAGCAAAACTCGGTCATGCAAAATCAATGGGAGCAATGGGGCGATCATTTTTCTTAGGTGAAGGGATAGAAGAAGATCAAACAATGGGTTTAGCATGGCTTATTCATGCAGCCAATCAAGCACTACCGCAGGCAGTTGCTCGCGTGAAGTATTTTCAAGAAAATAATAATGAATTTTACCAACAGGCTTACACCGTATCGAAGCAATTATCTATTTCATAGCATAGTCATTCATGTGATTTTTAAAAGATAAATTTGTTAGCTAACCTAAACCCAATATGTATATTGTATAAAGTAACCGTGTCATAATACACACATACATACACGACTTTTGGAACATTAAATGACGCAAAAAATGACGATAGGTGTAGGTGGCTCTGATGCAGCAACTGAACTAGCTAAACTTAACAATATGACAGCTGATGTTCAGCCTATATCTTCAAACGAGTTTAAAGCACGTATTGCTAAAGCCCAACAATTAATGAAAGCTAATAATATTGAGGCGACTTACTTAGATGCGGGTACTAACCTCTATTATTTTACGGGTACTAAATGGTATGCCAGTGAGCGCATGGTGGGAGCAATAATTCCACAACAAGGCGAAATCCAGTACATTACCCCCTACTTTGAAGTAAATACCTTAAATCAGTATATGACCATAAAAGGTAAAATTAATGGTTGGCAAGAACATGAAAGTCCTTACCAATTATTTATTGAAACCTTAAAAAATATGGGCATTAACTCAGGAACCATTGCGCTTGACGAATCAACGGCATTTTTTATTGCTGACGGCATAAAACAATGCGCTGACAATAGTAATAATAATTATCAACTTATTGATGCAAAAGCAGTTACTGCTGGATGTCGTAGTGAAAAGTCTTCATTTGAAATAGCCTTATTACAAAACGCTAAAAATATGACGATGGAAGTTCATAAAGCGGTGGCAAGAATATTAACTCCAGGGATAAGTACTCAAGAAGTCACTGACTTTATTAACCAAGCACATATAAAGGTGGGTGCCCCAGCTGGTTCATACTTTTGTATCGTTTTATTTGGTGAAGATTCATCCTACCCACACGGCGTAAAAAGCCCTAAAACTTTAGAACTCAATGACATCGTGTTAATTGATACCGGTTGCCATGTAGAAGGGTATAACTCAGATATCACCAGAACCTATGTTTTTGGTGAAGCGAGCCCCCGTCAACGTGAAATGTGGCTACTTGAAAAGAATGCACAAAAAAGTGCTTTTGATGCAGCAAAGCTTGGCGTTCCTTGTGGCGATGTTGATATTGCAGCCCGTGACTATTTAGCAAGCCAAGAAATGGGTCCCGATTATCAAACACCAGGTTGTCCTCACAGAACCGGCCATGGTGTAGGTTTAGACATTCATGAATGGCCTTACTTAGTGCGTAGTGATAAAACGCCGCTTACTATTGGAATGTGTTTCTCGAATGAACCCATGTTGGTATTACCGAACGAATTTGGCATTCGCCTTGAAGATCATTTTTATATGAGTGAGCACGGCGCCAAGTGGTTTACAGAGCCTTCATATTCAATTGATGATCCGTTTGGGTTAGTCAAAGGTTAGTTATCATTAAACAGGATGAGTCATCATATTTGTTGTTGACTCATTCTGTTTTTCCTTATCTTTAGAGTAATATTGTCGCATTAGCCAAATAATTGTTTGGCTAATGGTTAAGCATTGCGTAGAATTAGTTTACTTTTAAGCCTAGGTTGAAAATTTATTACTATGCATGCTTTGTTTGAATATCTTCCTCTGGTTGTTTTTTTTATTGTTTATAAGTTTGTTGATATCTATTGGGCGACAGGTTCTCTAATCATCCTTGCTGGTGCGCAAATAATTTACTATTTAATTAAAAAAGAAACCATTCCAAAGCGTACTTTAATATTTTTTGTGCTTATTGCCGTATTTGGTGGTTTAACTATATTTTTGCACGACGATACTTTTCTTAAATGGAAAGTTACCATCATCAATTTATTTTTTGCTATTGCTCTCCTCGTTAGTGATAAAATCTTCAAAAAAAACATCATCAAAGACTTCCTCGACGAGGCATTATCTTTACCTGACAATATTTGGGGAAAACTGAATTTAGCTTGGGCTTTATTTTTTGCATTGTGCGCCGTATTAAATTTATACGTCGCCTTTAATTTTGACCAAGATACTTGGGTAAACTTTAAAGTGTTTGGTTTAACCGCTTTAATGTTCGTGTTCTCTATTGGTTCAGTTTTATTATTGTCAAAGCATTTACCCGATGATGAAGACAAGCCTAACAGTGAATGTGATAAGACAATTGAAGAAGAAAATAATCACGTAAAGTAACTATCACCCCCTAATTTGTGGAAAAAAAAATGTTTTATCTTATATATTCAGAAGACGTAGAAAATAGCTTATCATTAAGAATGTCGGTACGTGAGCAGCACTTAACACGTTTAAGAGAATTACAAGACCAAGGTCGCTTATTAATTGCTGGCCCTTGTCCAGCTATAGATAATGAAAACCCAGGAGAGGCAGGCTTTACCGGCTCTCTCATTGTTGCTGAATTTAAGAGTTTAATAGCAGCACAAGCATGGGCCGATGAAGACCCTTATATTGCAGCAGGCGTATATAAAAAGGTAACCGTAAAACCTTACAAAAAAGTACTGCCTGCATAAACTAAGTTATTTATTATAACGTTATATATAATTCCATCATTTAAGAAAGTATGTAGAAATTTAATGAAGAGTATGATGAACAAAATTTTCACTTACAGCTTAACATTAGCATTTTGCTTTTTTTCGACAGTTAGCTACGCAAAAAAGTCGATTGAACACTGTGAAGCAACACAAAATACCACATCAGGATTATCAAGCTGTTTAGATGTAGTCAAAGAAGCGGTAGACAGAGAATTACAAACTTGGATAAACAACCAAGTTTTTATTCTTGAAGAATTTGCATTGGCAACAGGGCGACGAGCTGCATTAGATATGTTTAAGCGTTCTCAACGTAATTTTATCACTTTTAGAGAAAATGACTGCCGATGGCAATACCTTGCTATTTCACCTGGCACAGGTGCAGCTTCAGCCTACAAAAAATGTTATATATTAGTGAGTAAAAGTCGTATTAAAGAGCTAGAGGTCATTAACCCCTAACGCTATTATTTCAGTCTAGTACACGGCTATGTTAACCGTTACTTGGCTGAAATTATGGGACAATCGAAATATTGAATTCTGGCATTGCTTGTATAACTTTTTTCACCGTACAAGTATTTGCTGAAGCCATTAATGCTTTTTTATATTTTTCTGGGAAGTTATCGGGTAACTGAACACGTATAGAGAATTTTTTTTGATATTTATTTTCACCAATAGGGGTATCATCTTGAAAAACTTTAATGCCGTCAGTACTGATGTCACGCTGTTGACAAAACTTACGAATATAAAAAGCGGCACACAGAGGCATACTAGCAAGAAAATAATCTAAAGGCTCTGGATGATTAGCTTGACCTCCAGCGGTAATACTTTGATCACTTATAATTTCATGCTCGCCAAAAATTGCTTTAAGCTCTTGTCCCTCAAGCATGTTGACTTCAATTCTCATATTTAATATTCCTTTGAATAATGTAAGTTAATGATTAAGAATTAACGTTTAAAAATTTTTATTATTAATAATTGATAAATAACCCAATAAATAATACCAGCTATAACACCAAGAGACAGCGCAATCGCAGCAAATAGGTCAGGCGCTTTCATTAAGCTACTCATTAACGACTCTTGGTAATAAAAAAACCATTGGTGATCATCAGGAAATACCACGGTATGTAAATAATAAAAGATATCTGTGAAGCCAAAGAGCCCAAAGATAGCGAATATCACAACGGTTGGTATAATTACAGCGGTGTATTTTTGCTTTTTACCGGGCTCGGGAGATTTTACGTAGTAAATGACCCCAATCGTAATAAGCAGTAGGCAAATATTAATAACGGATACCAAGCGTAATTGGCTAACCAAATGACTAACATCTTGTAAATGCACCACCTCTGCTATTGTTAATAAAGTTTTATAGTCGTTATCTTTATTTAAATAATTTAGCGTTGCTAAGTGCTTACCGTTACTGTTAATTTCATCAACTATTTCGTTAAAACTTTGTATATGTTGTTGAGTGCTAGTGCTGGCAAAATCTTGTTTACCTTTGGTATTTTGCGGCGTATAGGTTTTTATTGTTTGTTCAATATTAAGTTGTTGATACCAAAACCCATAAAAGAAGTTAACGCTTTTATTCACTTGCCAACTTAACCCTAGTGAAAAGATTAATAAGAACAAGCAGCAGCTCAGCCATAAAATAACAGCCAGCCCCCTCTTACTTGTCAGTGAACGATTATTCATTAAAATTCATATTCAATAGCCGCACGTAAAATATGATCTTTGCTTTTACCATTAAGGCCAGTAATAAAGCCTAATTCCCACTTTAATTGTTTTTGCCCATCAAAGCGTTGTATTCCCATGAATGCCGGACCAATACCAACGTAATCTTCGCCTGAATATAATTCAATTGCTGGTTGGAACTGTGGTAACCAACGATAACGATATTGAGCACGAAATTCCATTTCTATTTCATTTTGAATGTCATTACCCCATTCATAAATCAAAAATGCATTGATACTTAAACTGGTACGGCCTATTTCTTTTTCAAACAGTAAACCTGAAGTTACTTCCCAGCTGTCTTTATTATGCTCTTTTTCAAATTCAAAAAGCATGCCCCAATCAGCCCAATATTCACCTTGTTCTGTTAACATCCAACGCGTTTCAATTTCGTAAGCAGACACACCAAAATTGCCATCGACATCACGTTCACCCACGATATAGAATTCTACCATCATATCGTCAAGTACCGACTGTCCATAAGCAAAGCGCTGAGCTAAATCATTGGTGTTATCCGTTTGGTGAGATAATAGCCGCCACTCAACTTCCTTTTCATTAGGTAAAACATAAGGATGATAAACTTTGTCGACTACAACACCATCAGCGAAGGTGAAACTGCTATAGAAACAATTAAACAGTAATGCTAAAGCATAAAGTGCTTTTTTCATGATATAACTTCCTTAAAGCGAAATAGTCGCCAAGGTTTGCTGGGGAGTTGACACCAAAAAAGTGCCGTTAGCAAAGCAGTAAAATAAAGGCCAATTTGCAGTAATGTGGGACTTGCATCGTAACCCAATAAAGCTTTCAAAAAATGTCCTAATTCAGACTTTTCTCTGACAATAAAGTTGAGATCAAAAATCATCCGGCTACTCGGTAAAAAATCAATTTGTAATAATAAATCACTCGTCTTATTCAATAATCCGCAAGCAAAAAGGATGAAAATAAGTTCAGTACTTCGAGCATAGAAACGTTCATTGAGAAACAAGCAGAAAAAATACAATAAAATACTAATGCTAATACAAATACCTACACCTAACACAACACCAATAAAAAGAGTATTAACGACATTGGCTTGCGACCAATACCCGATAAAATAAATAAGGAAAGTAGTGCCTTGAAGCATAATAAGAAATGCCAGAATAGCTGCAGCATATAAAGAGTTTTTACATTCGCTAGGGCTATCTTCAATTTTATTTGAGGTATTAATAAAGCCCAAAATCAATATATACACAAGTACATGCGTACTGGCATAAAACCATTCAAGCCCTGTATCATCAAATAATTGGCTGATCACATCGATGTAGAACCAAAGTAATAACATCAGAAAAACACCAGTGACTGCGCCACTAAATAGCGTAAAACTAGACAAGTGAAACTTACTTTTAATCGACAATAATAATGCCAGTACTATAAAAACAACGAGGCTATTACTCAAAAACAAAAGGACGGTATTAATCAACATTAAGCACCTCCAGGTTTATTTTCTGCCAGAGGTTTTACTCTTTCATTACGCTCTGGACTCGGTGTAACCACAATAGTCCCTTTCGCACTATTAGGGTTAAATTCACCAAAGAACTGATATTTTCCTTCGGGTAATGGACCAATAAAAATAACCGCTTTCTTGTTTGGAAAAATAACCTTTTCTCGATTTAAATCAAAGCTGTCAAACTCTTCAGGCGTTGTATCGCGATTATAAATAATGAGTTTAATTTTTTCATTAGGAGGAATTTTTATCACGGCAGGAAAAAACAAGTGATCTTTTAACTCTACAATGTATTCAGCACGCTTAGCCCATACATTAAGACTCAAGATTAAAGACATAAAAAGGCTAATAATACTGATTTTTTGTATAAAAACAGAACGCAATTTCACGTATTATCCTCTTGTTTTTGTTCACACTGATTTAATTTCATATTACTGAACTGAGCCTTTTGAGGAAAGGTTACTGACACTTTAAGCCCATTTAATTGTGTTGATTTTGCTAAAGTTATTTTCCCTTGATGTAATTTAACAATATGCTGAACAATGGCTAAACCTAAACCACACCCTACCACAGTTGATTGGTGGCTATCACCACCAACACGATAAAAACGGTCAAAAACCCTGTCGTATTCACTCTGTTCAATACCAGGACCAGAGTCTTCGACGATTAGCGTAAAGCTTTGTTCATTAACCCGTGTTTTCACCAATATTTGTCCACCATTGGGTGTATATTTGCAGGCATTACCAATTAAGTTTTTAACTAACGTGAGTAGAGCAAATTCATTTGCGTAAATTGTAGAAACTTGGCTTTCAAGTGAAATGTCGTGCTGATGTTTCATTATTTCAGGGTATAAATCGCTGATCACCTGTTGTAGTAAAGCCTGTAACTCAAGTTGAGTAACGGCCATAGTGAGTTGATCAGGGTTGGTACGATTAAGCGTTAATATTTGATCAACAACATGTGCCATTCGGTCAACACTTTGACCTAATTGCATAAGAGAAACTTGCCCGTCTTTGTCGAGTTTTTCACTTTGGGTCATTTGTAAATTGTGCACATTAATTTTAAGCACACTTAATGGAGTTCTAAGCTCATGCGCTGCATCTGAGGCAAAATGACGTTCACGGGTAAAAGCAGATGATAAACGCTCAAATAATAAATTAAGTGTGTGAATAACGGGTTGTAATTCTTTTGTTGATGTTTGACTTGAAAGCTTTGACAAGTCATTTATTTTTTTTTCTGAGAGTTCTCTTCGTAAAACAGTCAAGGGCTTTAAAGCCTGACGAATTGCCATGAAAATAAATAACGCAATAACGGGAATAACCAAAATAATAGGTGTCACCGCAGACAAAATGACGTCTTGTGCTAACGAAAATCTTTGTTCAAGCGGTTGAGCAACAAGCACCCTTTTATGAGGTTGTTGTTCTTTGGCTGTTTCAATAAATACTCGCCAACGCTGCCCTAGAAAATTCAGGTCAGTAAACCCCGAAGGTAAATCAGTTAATATCATCTGAGGCGCGTTATTAGTCCGTAATAATAAGGTTTCATTACTGAATAATTGATAAGCTATATGGTCAGAACGTATAACGGTTGCTTTACTTGCTGGGCTTTCAAAGGCACTTTTATTATAAGTTGCCGATGTCGCGAGTAACGTTTTCCCTATAATTTGTAATTGTTCATCAAATAAATCATTTGCCTGACTCATACTCGCCTTATAACCTTGTATAGCAGCAAGAAATGTTACCAACGTGATAATTGACAATAGTATAAGGACTAAATAACGGCGAATCGACATTAAGTTTTGTTCACCGTATAACCTACGCCTCTCACTGTTTTTATAAATTGATCAGGCAGTTTTTTTCGTAAGTTATGAATATGAACTTCTACAGCATTGCTTGCCACTTCCTCACCCCATTCATATAATCGCGATTCAATTTGTTCCCTTGATTGAATTCTACCTGCATTTTCCATTAATGCTTTTAGCACCATATATTCTTTTTTCGACGCTTTGAGTTCATCCTCTCCAATAAAAATTTTATGTGCAGTAGTGTCAATAGTCACATGTGAACAAATAATCAATGCTGATTTAGCAGTTCCCAAACGACGCTCAATCACTCTGAGACGGGCTAACAGCTCACTAATCTCAAAAGGTTTAACCAAATAATCGTCTGCGCCAAAATCTAAGCCTTTGATTTTATCTTCAAGTGAGTCTCTTGCCGTAAGAATGATCACAGGAATGCCAAGCTTGCGATCACGAGTACGCTTAAGTATTTCTAAACCGTCAATATCAGGCAAGCCTAGATCAAGAATCACTAAATCTTGATCAGGGACAGCCAGCGCTGAAATTGCCGCATTGCCATTATCAACATGATTAACAACAAAACCTTCATGGCGAAGTGACTGCTGCAACCCTAAAGCTAATGGCATGTCGTCTTCAACTAACAATATACGCATGTGTTTCCTTGAATGATTAAAACCTACAACTATTATTTATATTGATTAAAGACCACATAGATGAATTTTCGATATTTTATGAAAAATTATTTTTCTCTTCTCGCTATCTTTAAGACAAGTTTATTGCACAAAAAAAACAGTGGCCCTGCTTATATTCTCGCTCATCAGACAAAGTTTCTCCATAAAAATAAATAATGCCAAACTTAGTTATCTAACAGGTGATATATGCCAGCGCAGGATTCTCTTCGATTAAGGGGGCTGGAAAACAAAATAACAAAACTTTCTTAGGTAAAGCTTAAGGAAAAATTATTATCATCCTAGATAACAATAGCGTCAACTGTCTGTCCTTATGACTTCATTCATTGATAACACAGAGCAAAGCGTATACACCGCTTCATTCATACCTTTGTATGCCGCAAAAGTGTATGTCTCTCAATATAGCTAACATATAAATTATCAAAAAAGTGCTTGAATAAACACCACAAACGATATACTGTACGTTTATACAGTATATCGAGGTTCGAGAAATGAATTTATTAAATCACTTTAATACCAATGCGTTACCTATAAAAAATAAAAGTTTAGCTATTGAAAAACCCAATTGGTGTGATGTAAGAGTTATTGCAAATACCGTTGAAGTTTCTCAGCAGTATACTGATATATTCCAAAAACATGATCTAGATAACAAGTGGATCTTAATGATAAATCCTGAAGAAAAGCCGCTTCAACAATTATCTACCCAAGGAAAAATAGATCCTAAAAAAATTCTAAAAGTTAGTATTCATCAACGGAACATCTCACTAAAAACCATCAAAAATGCCTTAGAAAAAGGTCATTGCTCGGCGGTTATTTTATGTAATGCCACATTAGATAAATCTCAATTAACTCAATTAACTCAATTCGCTGAGAAAGGACAAACCAAATGCATTATTTTAACGAAGCAAACACAAAAACGTTTAAACCAAAACCGACTAGCAAATTACGTAACTATTTCGGACTCTTCTTTGTTATTACATTAATTTCGTTTGAAAATATTTTTCCGTTGATAAAAGAGAAAATAAAATTTTGCTCTGATAAAATAGATGAACTGCTTTTTTAGGAATATGCTTGTTTTATGCAATGCCCATGTGGTTCGAATATTAGTTTCAAACAGTGTTGTTTTTTATTCATAAATCAACAAGCGCAGGCGCGCTCACCCGAGCAATTGATGCGTTCACGTTATAGTGCTTATGCAAAAAAGTCTGCTGATTATATTTATAATACTTACGCCGAATCTAGCAGAGCACATCAGTCATTGACTGATATTCTTGCATGGGCAAAAGACACTAAATGGTTAAAACTCACCATAAATTCAGCAAGTGAATATGCTGATATTAATATTAAAAAATCAATAAACTCTGATAAAAAGGAGGATAGGTCGAACACAGTGTGTTTTTCTGCTTATTACCAACACCAAGGTACATATTTTATAATGAAAGAAACTTCACGTTTTATTGTCGAAGATAGCCAATGGCGTTATCTAGATGGTGAGGTCAGTATCAACGAAGAGTTACCTACCCCAAAAAGAAATGAATTATGTTTTTGTTATAGCAATAAAAAATTTAAACAATGCTGTGGTTCATAAAGTCAGGCAATAGCATCAAGTAAAGGAGCCTTTACTATCGTGTTATGAACAGCGTTAAGCCAACCTGTCGCGTCAAATGATAATCTTGAAGTATCTGAGTTCAACAACGTGTTATTTTTTTGCTGATCAAATTTTTTCTGACAATAAAGTGATGTATTACTTAAGACTAGCTGTGCTACATGCTTTTTATCATCACGAAAGGCGAGTGGTCTAGGTGATAATGCATTCGATAAACGTAATTCTGCTAAGTTATTTTGTTGAATAAGCTCGGCTTGATCAAACATGGCTATCGTGTGTTTTTTATCTAAGGATAAAGGCGCTTTCTCAGGAAGTTCAAAGTCTCTACGTAAACTTAAATCATTAGTCGTTTTGATATCAGCGACAGTTTTTGGCAAAGAAAATTGACTATGGCTACGTACATCGTCAGTTAACATCGCCAATAATAGAGAAAAGTCTGCACGTCGGGCACTGTGTACACTTTCATTAAGTTGTTCACCTAATTGTAATTCGTGTACCAGAATTTGACTGTCAACTGACTCTGTAAGCAATGATCTTCAACTTTATTGTTTTATATAAAGTTTATATCGACAGAATATTCATTTTAATGAGCTTAATTTTCATTTATTTACAAATTTTGCTGTTGATTAGTATTGGGGGTTAAATAAGTGTCTAATTCTCTTCACTCGCAATTAATAATAACCTTCGATGATAACTTCTGGTAGCATGTGAAAAAAATTAATACTGAGTGTTTTTATGAAAATCATTAGCTTTAACATTAATGGCCTCCGCGCGCGTTTACATCAACTTCAAGCCATAATAGATAAACATCAACCTGATATTATTGGCTTACAAGAAATCAAAGTTCATAATGATGCATTTCCTATAGAAGCTGTTGAAGCGATGGGCTATCACGTTTATTTTCATGGTCAAAAAGCACATTATGGTGTTGCTATGTTATGTAAAAAAGAACCTAGTATTATAAAGATGGGGTTCCCGAGCGATACAGACGATGCTCAAAAGCGCATGATCATGGTTGAAACTACCAATGAGCAAGGTGAAAAAGTAACGATACTTAACGGTTACTTTCCACAAGGGGATAATATTGCCCATGAAACTAAGTACCCTTACAAGCGCCAGTTTTATAAAGATTTAATGACTTATTTAAATGAAAATCACACACCTGAAGAGCACGTGGTTATTATGGGAGACATTAATATTTCCCCAATTGATTTAGATATTGGTATTGGTGAACCCAACCAAAAACGTTGGTTAAAAACAGGAAAGTGTAGCTTTCAACCAGAAGAACGAGAATGGCTTGCCACCTTAATGAATTGGGGCTTTAAAGATACCTTCAGAGATTTACACCCGACGAAAACAGAACGTTACTCGTGGTTTGATTATCGCTCAAAAGGCTTTGTTGATAACCGTGGTTTACGTATTGATGTCGTATTAGCGACTCATAAAATGGCAGCAACGTGTATCGAAGCTGATGTTGACTACGAATTACGTGGTATTGAAAAACCTTCAGATCATGCCCCTATTTGGTCAACTTTTAAGTAAATATTATGTTCCCTGCCCAATATATTTGTCCAATTTGCAAAAAGTCATTAACGTTGAAAAGCAAAAGCTATCGTTGTGAAAACAATCATAGCTTTGATGAGGCTAAAGAAGGTTATGTAAACTTATTGCCTGTTCAATATAAACATTCAAAAGATCCTGGTGACAATAAAGCCATGGTTAATGCTCGCCGTGCATTTTTAGATAAAGGCTTTTATCAACCTCTTGCTAACGAATTACAGTCGCTTTATCAACAATATGGTGATTTAACAGAGCCTGTATTTGATGCTGGCTGCGGTGAAGGGTTTTACACTCAGCAGTATGTAAAGCCAACAAATAATGTTTACGGTATTGATATTGCTAAAAATGCCGTTAAAAATGCCGCTAAAAAATACCAAGATTGTCAATTTAGCGTCGGCACATTGTCACAGTTACCTTTTAGTGAAAATTACTTTTCTTGGATTAACTCTATTTATGCGCCTATTCTCGAACAAGAGTTCACGAGAGTATTAGCAGACAAAGGCTATTTAGTCACAGTAACGCCAGCAAAAAATCATTTAATTGAGTTGAAGGCATTAATATACAGAGATGCTAAGCAGCATGATATCAGTAAAAGTCCTATTGAACATTTAACATTAATTGAGCAAAAAGAAGTAAATTATGTGATGGAGTTTACCCAAGGTGAAGACATCATTAACTTGTTGGCTATGACCCCTTTTGCCTTTAAAACAAGTGAAAGTTTGCTTGACGACTTAAAAGCGAGAGATAACTTTACTTGCCAAGCAGACTTTTTAATACGTCTTTATCAAAATACGGTTCACTAATTTTAACGGGACAATGAAGTAATCAAAATGTAGAGTTTTGAGATTGGTGGCTAATATTAAGTAGCTTTGCTAAATCAATAAAACGTGGTTTATGCACTGATAACTTTATTGAACCACCCGCTTCATTAACTTTAGCGACACTTTCTTTATACCAAGAAGCCAGAGCTACAGGTAAAAACTTATCAGCTTTAAGACCTAGCATTAACAATGCCTGTACCGGAATACTTAAAATAAATAAACTATAAACTAAAGCTTGGGGCAATAAAGTCATTGAACCAAAATAAAGTTGCATGATAAACGAAAATAGCGCAATTCCCGGTAAATAACGGAAAACCAAACGGCTAATTTGTATGGCTTGATATTCGGCAAAATAATTACCTAATTCAGCTCGCTGAGGCCAAAGTTGCATGTACTTTCGACCTAGCTTGATTAGTTCTACTACACTCATATTCATAGGCGACACACTATAACAACTGTTATTTAAAAGATAGCACAAAGTTGTAACTAGTTTTAATGAAATAACCGCAAAGTGACTTTCCTTAGTTTATATCAATATTTCGCCGGTATAATTGGTCTATAATCATTTCCATTAACGTATTGTAATAAAACACTTAACCCCTTTTAAATGAGCATTAAATAATACAATGAAAAAAAATCTAATTTTAGTGTTAAATTGCGGAAGTTCTTCCCTAAAGTTTTCTTTAATAGAGCCTGAAAACGGTGAAACAGTGCTTTCAGGACTAGCCGAACGCTTATTATCTGACCAAGCAAGTATAAAAATCAAATATCAGGGGCAAACAACAAAAAGTATATTATCTAGCCCATTTGATCATCAAACAGCGATACTCACTTTAGTTGAAGCATTAGCCTTGTATAAACTGAATTTACAAATTTTTGCGATAGGCCACCGTGTTGTTCATGGCGGGGAAAGCTATTGCACGCCTACATTAGTTACCGATGAGGTAAAAAAATTAATCGATAATTTATCTCGACTTGCACCCTTACACAACTTTGCAAACTTAATCGGTATTAACGCGGCAGAAGCTGTTTTTTCAAATTTACCTCAAGTAGTTGTTTTTGATACCGCATTTCATCAAACTATGCCAGAAAAAGCTTATATTTATGGTATTCCCTACGCCCTTTACCAAGAAAATGGCATTCGCCGGTATGGTTTTCATGGTACTAGCCATTATTTTGTTGCACAAGAAGCCGCAAAAAAACTTAATAAACCGCTCAACGAAGGTAATTTCATCAGTGCTCATTTAGGTAATGGTTGCAGCGTTTCAGCGATTAAAAATGGGCAGAGTGTCGATACAAGTTTAGGCTTTACACCACTTGAAGGCGTTATGATGGGAACACGCAGTGGCGATGTCGACCCTGGTATTATTTTCTACCTCATCAATCAATTAGGTTATACCACAGAGCAAGTGAGTCATTTGCTGCATAAAGAAAGTGGTCTACTAGGGGTTTCAGGTTTAAGCAACGATTGCCGTGAAATTGAAGATGCTTGGTTGAAAGATAAGAATCCACGAGCAAAGTTAGCATTAGACATATTTTGCTACCGAATCGCAAAATCAATTGCTTCATTTACTGCCAGCTTGACTTCACTAGATGCCTTAATCTTCACTGGTGGCATAGGAGAAAATTCAGCGCTTATTCGTGAAAGTATTATTGAACAACTTAGCCTACTTAATTTTTGGGTCTCTAATGAAAAAAACATAGCATGTCGCTTTGGTCAAGCAGGTCATATAAATACTGAAAATTCTCGTCAAATCTTAGTTATCCCAACCAATGAAGAATGGGTTATTGCCGAGCAAACCTCACAACTTTTATTAAATAAATTACCCGATAAGGAATAAAGCGATGTCTCATAGAATAATGTTGATTCCTGTTGGTTTTGGCGTTGGGCTGACAAGTGTTGCGCAAGGTTTACTTCATGCTTGCCAACAAAAAGGTATTAAGGTCGGGCATTTTAAACCCATAAGCCAGCCCTCGCGCAATTTATTAACCCAAAAAAATAAACCTATTGAAAGTATGACTAACCTGGGTACCTCAATATCATTAGCGTATGTTGAACAGCAAATGGGTGACGGTAAGCATAATATTGTTTTAGAAAAAATTGTCGGTGATTTTATTGATTTTGAAAAAGAATATGATGTCGTTATTATTGAAGGCCTTATTCCAACAACTCGTCAACCTTACGCTGGTAGAATTAACCGCGATGTTGCACAAGCGCTTTCCGCAGATATCGTTCTCGTAGCAGCTCCAGACAACGATAGCCCAGAAGAGTTTGAAGACCGTATAGAAGTTAGTGCAGAAACCTTTGGTGGCATAAAAAACAAACGCGTAATTGGCTGTATCATCAACAAAATTAATAGCCCTGACAAAGACGAATATGGACTACTGCCCCGAGAAAATGAATTTAACAGTGAACTTGATATTACACCTCTGATTAACTTATCTATTTTTAATAACCGTCATTTTGGCTTATTAGGCACTATCATGTGGGAAATGGACTTAATTGCCCCCCGCGTCATTGATATTTGCCATTATCTTAACGCAGAAGTGTTAAATGCTGGAGATATGTCTCATCGCCGCATTCGCAGTATTAGTTTTTGCGCACGTAGCGTTGGCAACTTAATGAGCCATTTACAACCTAGCCGATTAATTGTCACCCCCGGTGACAGAACAGATATTATTATCGCTACCTGTTTATCTGCATTAAATGGTACCAAGGTTGGTGCGTTATTGTTGACCAATGGCTATAAGCCAAATGAACAAGTAATGACCTTATGCCAACAAGCTTTAGATGCTGGACTTCCTGTACTTTCAGTGCCTTGGGATACTTGGCAAACGTCTCGTCATTTAATGAACTTCAACCCAGAAACACCCCTAGATGATATTCAACGACATGAAAAAATAAAAGAATATATTGCTGATAACTTGTCTTCGACCTGGTTACAACAATTGTCCGAGAATGTGGCACAAAGTAGCCAAATGTCTCCACCTGCATTTAGACATAAGTTAACTGAGCTTGCCCGTAGTGCTAATAAACTGATTGTTTTACCTGAAGGTAACGATATCAGAACGATAAAAGCAGCGGCAATATGTGTTGAGCGTGGCATTGCTCGTTGTCAGTTACTGGGCGATAAAGAAAGCATTTTACTGATTGCAGAACAACAAGGCATTCAGTTACCTGATGGGTTATTAATCACCGACCCTGCCTTGATTCGTGACAACTACATAGCTCCCTTAGTGGCATTAAGAAAACATAAAGGATTAACGGACGTTGTTGCTCAACAAGAATTAAAAGATAACGTTGTATTAGCGACAATGATGTTGCAATTAGGTGAAGTAGACGGCTTAGTTTCTGGCGCAGTAAATACAACAGCGAATACGATTAGACCTGCTCTACAGCTAATTAAAACCGCTGAGGGAAGTTCACTCGTATCATCTATTTTCTTTATGTTATTACCAGAACAAGTTCTTGTGTACGGCGACTGTGCTATTAATCCCGAACCCAACGCAGAACAGTTGTCTGAAATAGCGATACAGTCAGCAGATTCAGCAATAAAATTTGGTATTGAGCCTAAAGTCGCCATGATAAGTTACAGCACAGGTAGCTCTGGTTTTGGAGCAGACGTAGAAAAAGTCGCCAAAGCAACTAAACTGGTACAAGCCAAACGACCTGATTTAATTATTGATGGCCCTCTGCAGTACGATGCTGCGATTATGGAAAATGTAGCGAAGAAAAAAGCCCCTAACAGCCCGGTTGCAGGTAAGGCTAATGTCTTTATTTTTCCTGATTTAAATACCGGTAATACCACCTACAAAGCGGTACAACGTTCAGCTAACTTAGTCAGTATCGGACCGATGTTACAAGGAATGAGAAAACCAGTAAATGATCTTTCCCGTGGCGCTTTAGTCGATGACATAGTCTATACAATTGCATTAACAGCTATTCAAGCAAAAACATAGTTTACTAAGCTAAAAGGTCGCTCTATTAACCTTTTAGCTTATATTTTCATTGAGTTGAGGCTGATTTAATATAGAGTTGACTATTTTTATAATTATTTATAATTACATCATTTATTAGCGACTAGACAAAAAACAACCAACAAAATTTTACCTTTAAAAACATAAAGATAAGTGATAAAGCAATAGTTATCCACAACAATGCCCACAGCTTTTGTGGATATCATTAATAACTTTTAGTGGTGATTTAAGAGGTTAACCACTGAGAATTCAATAACTTTTTAATGTTTGATGCTGATTCTATAAAATAACCATCTTTAGCACAAAATACTATCCAAAACAAACATAATATACGCACCAGCTCTGTATAAGTTACATCGGGTCCATAACGAAACAATAATATTTATTTCTGCCTCATTTTCTTGTATAGCGCAGCAACAAAGTACTTACCGATACATCATATAAATCGCTTTCCCGCGGTTATCACTACTTTAAACATTAGCCAGTAAACGCTATAGTAACCTTTTATCTAAAGGTGGCTTGCCATGAGTACGTTTACCCTCAAATTACTTGAAGAAACTTTTGCCATTCATAGCCTAGCGCGCGATGTCGACATACCCAAAGCGGTGTTTGACGCGCCAATATTTTTTATTGCCAAAACCTATGAGGAAACGTCCATTGTTCTCCCTCAAACAATCAATATTATGAGTGATGAAGTCGAAAAAGATTGGCAAGCGCTTGAGGTTGTCGGTCCACTGGATTTTACGCTGACTGGTATTCTCTCTAAAATATCAACAATATTAGCGAATGAAAAAATTAGTATTTTTGCAATATCAACTTTTGATACTGATTATATTTTAGTAAAATCACAAAATGTATCATTGGCAACAGCCGCTTTACTAGCCAATGATTATCAAATAATTTAGTTTTAGGAAATTTCATGACCACCATTTACGGCATAAAAAATTGTGACACTGTTAAAAAAGCGACTAAATGGCTTGATAATCAAGCGATTGAGTACACTTTTTTCGATTTTAAAAAACAACCGCTAACGCCAGAGTTACTCAATGAATTCGTAAGCAAAAGCTCATGGGATGTTTTACTTAATAAACGCAGTACTACCTTTAGAAATCTGCCTGATGAAATTAAAGACAACTTAACCGATGAGGCTATTTTTCAGGCGGTGTTAGCTCAACCCACGTTACTTAAAAGACCATTAGCTGATCACAACACGTGCTTTGAAGTGGGTTTTAAAGAACCGTTATATCAAGCGCTATTTTTATCATGAGTGATATTAACCTTACCCATGAAGTGATTTCACTCGCCATTGATTTAATCGCGCGCCCTTCGGTAACACCTGAAGATTTTGGTTGTCAAAAAATGATGGCTGAACGTCTAGAAAATTTCGGTTTTAATAATGAAACACTGATCTTTGAAGATACCACCAACCTGTGGTCTAGACGTGGAACAACCGCGCCCGTATTTTGTTTTGCTGGTCATACTGATGTTGTTCCTGCCGGGAATTTAGAACGTTGGCATACCCCCCCTTTTGAACCCACCATTATAGACGGCATGTTATATGGTCGTGGTGCAGCTGATATGAAAGGCAGTTTAGCGGCTATGATCATCGCTACTGAACGTTTTGTCAAAGATCACCCTGACCATCATGGTTCAATCGCATATTTAATCACCAGTGATGAAGAAGGCCCTTTTATCAATGGCACTACACGTGTTATCGATACACTCGAAGCCCGTAACGAAAAAATAGATTACTGTATTGTTGGTGAGCCAACAAGTTCTCATCAGGTTGGCGATATTGTTAAAAATGGTCGTCGGGGCTCTATCTCGGGAGAGTTAATTATACACGGTAAACAAGGCCATGTGGCTTACCCTGATCATGTCAAAAACCCCATTCACCTAGCAATGCCTGCATTAGATGAATTGAGTAAAATGCATTGGGATAACGGTAATGCCTATTTTCCTATGACGAGTTTTCAATTATCAAACATAGAGTCAGGCACTGGCGCAACTAATGTTGTGCCTGGTCATTTAACTGCTTGGTTTAATTTACGCTTTAGTACAGAGTTAAACTTTCAGAATATTATGGATAAGATTGATGCGGTACTTACAGAGCATCAATTAACCTACGAAATAAAATGGACATTTAACGGAAAACCCTTCATTACAGAACCTGGAACTTTACTTGATTCGGCGGTTAAAGCAATAAAAACGGTGACCAATATTGATGCCGAGCTATCGACATCTGGTGGTACATCCGACGGTCGATTTATCGCACCGACAGGGGCCCAAGTGATTGAACTTGGCCCTTGCAATGCGACTATTCACCAAGTGAATGAAAGTGTTCGCTGCGATGACTTAATCTCTCTCACTGATATTTATTATCATACGCTCGTTAATGCCTTAACTGATCAAACACCAGCAGCATAACGTTAATGACAAAAATATTAAGTGAAAAGCAATTAACAGGACATGACGATAGTCATATTACTTGGTTAGATGAGAGGACAGGAATTCATCAACAAGCATTGTCTGCATGGATAGCAATGTCTGAAGAGGCAAAGTCAGCGGGCTTGGATCTAAAAATAGCCAGTGGATATAGAGGTTTCGACCGGCAATTAACCATTTGGAATAGAAAGTTTTCTGGGCAATTACCGATTAAAAACCAACAAGGTGAAATCCTCAATATTGAAGTAATGACTGAGCAAGAAATTATTAATGCTATTTTATATTTTTCAGCATTACCTGGAGCAAGTCGCCATCATTGGGGATGCGATATTGATATCTATGCAGCAAATTTATTGCCGGCAAACCAGAAGTTACAGTTAGAGCCTTGGGAATTTGCCGCAGACGGGCCTTTTTACTTACTGAGCCAGTGGTTAGCTAAAAATGCCTGTCGCTTTGATTTCTATCTTCCATACGACAAGTTTCGCGGTGGTGTCGCGATAGAGCCTTGGCATTTATCATATTGGCCAATAGCGCAATATGGCGAAAAGCGATTAACCCTTAATTGTATTGAAGCCGTTATTCTAAAAGCAGAAATATCAGGTAAAAATGAAATAATGAGACAGTTGTCAAAAATTTATCAAAACTATATACAAAATATTGGGAGTATCCACTATGGATAACTGGCTAGTCATCGTCATTATTATTGCTGCTTTCGCTTTAGTCCTTGGCAACTTTAGTGTTGTTCAAAAGAATGCGCAAACGCCCTTACGAAAACAGAGTTTAAATGACTTAAAAGAAACCCTGCCGCGTACACATAAACAGGCACATAAAATGCCAACAATTGTTTCAAATGATCCTGTTGAGCTAAAAGAAAGAAGTACCTTAGTAACAGAAGCCAATGAAATAGCAAAGCAGTCTGCTTTAAAAAAAGAGTCTTAAGGTCGTCGCTTTCGTTACTTTAAAACTTTTATACTAACTCAGTTCACTAACAATAATGTTGTTAGTTATTTTAAATTATCGATTAAAACAAAAACGCCGCTAAATCAATTTAGCGGCGTTTTTTATTAACTACGTTTAAAGAGTATTACAAAGCGTCTCTAAAAGATAAGCCTGCTTCCATTACTGGAAAAATACGCTCTAATGTTTCTATCGGTAATACATTACCGTCAACATCATAAATAGTTACTGATGTTTTACCTTTTTCATCGCTAAGCACAAATTGATATTTGGCTTCATCAACATCAATGACAGGTACATCATCGCCCCAAATAACTGACCATAAGCTATTTTCGGGTTTAACAAAATCTACAAAGTAAATTTTCTTACTTTCATTTAAATCTGTTATTTCAAAGCCATAATCTGCAAAAAACAATGGCATGTTAGACCAAAGCATTTCAATATCAATTTCTGCGATATAAGCAGGCTCTGCTTGAGCATTTTCACCAATAGTGACAAACTTTTGATTCGCTCGCATTAAGCGGTTTTCACGTTGTTTTAAACGATACTTAAAGTCAACTTGGGCAACAATTTGATTGAGCATCGCCATTTCAGCCCGTTGCTTGTCAATTAAGTCCATCGTTTTACTCGCGCCACTTTTATCTGTACGCATGTAATCAATCAATTTCACCGTTAAGGCGACACTACGACCATGGGGTTTGCTTTCAAATGAATAGTTAAAACGAACACTTTCACTGCTATCTACCGTTTTAAATAACCAATACCCAGAAATTTCTTCATTATGGTACCAGTCTGATTCAAACACTTTATCTTCTGTGTCGAGAGCAGTTAACACAACACCATCATTAACGAGTTGCTCTCGCAATGCATCGGTTAAAAATTCTTTTAAATCAGTATCTTCTAATACTTGGTCAAACCAAATTTTAGAGTCTGTTGTGCCAGGAACAACACGTGAAGATGACGCCACTGGAAGTACAAGTGAAGGTGCTCTCACATCAACACTTTGACCCACGGGCCCTTTGTGATTAATATCATCAGAGATAAAAAACTTTGTATTTTTTTTAGGTTTATTTAAACCTGTTGGAATACTTAATTCTTGAGCTTCTTTCTCTTTGGCGTATTCAAAGTCGCCCATAGCGCTTTTGTTATTAATACTACCACAACCTGTTACTGCGAGACTTAACAAGGAAAAATAAAATATACGACGATTCATTAACACTCCTGAGGATACAATCTGAATCTTTTAAAGTTTGTTCTTATGTAAAGCTGATATAAAAGTTAACCTTGCGTCATTAATTTAACACAACGAAAACTTTAACCTGCTCTTTGAGTAAATTATCTGTATTAAGTTCCAATATTATCTTTAGATTTTATTGTTCAGCATTTACAAGCATGTTATCAGACAAATTAATGGGCTCCATGGTACTTGGCTGTTTTTACAAACACAAGAATTCAACTCGAAAAATCACAAATAAATATTTTCTCTCTTTAATACGGGTTTTTATCTGGTTCAAATACGTTACAATAGCCGCTTTTTAAAACACTTAGGTTAACTATGTCTCAATATTTAGTGCTCACAGCGATGGGCGCAGACAGAACAGGAAGTGTGAGCGAACTCACTAAGCTCGCCAGTAAATGTGGCTGTAATATTATAGACAGTAGAATGGCAATTTTTGGTCTAGAGTTTTCTTTGATTATGCTTTTAAATGGCAGCGCAAAAGCGATTAATCAAATTGAAAACAAATTACCCGCTATGGCAGTTAAACTTGAATTAACCACGATGATGAAAAGAACCTCTGGATATAAAAAGAGAGAGTTCACCCATCATTATCAAGTTGATTATGCTGGCATTGATCAACCTGGTGTATTAAAAGCAATGACTGCATTTTTTGCTACCCGAAATATTGACTTATCTTCTTTGAAATCAGAAATTGACCCGGTAAGTAATCAAATGTGCGCCACAATACTGATTGCCTTAACCGAAGAAACGAGTATAGAAAAGCTTGAAAGCGACTATTTTGAACTCTGTGAACAAGTTGGGGTGCAAGGCTGTATTAAAAAAGTTAATTCAAACCTTATATAAACATAATACTTAGTAGGATAACCATGAAAACAATAACTGTTGGCGAAACCGCCCCACTATTTACTTTACTTGATGAAAATAGCAATGAAGTTGCTTTAGCTGATTATATAGGTAAAAAACAAGTGTTGGTGTATTTTTACCCTAAAGCAATGACACCTGGCTGTACTGTTCAGGCGCAAGGACTAAGAGACAATAAAGCCGAACTTGAGCAATTAAATACGGTTGTATTTGGTATTAGTCCTGACGAGCCTAAACGCTTAATTAAATTTTGTCAGCGTGATGAATTAAATTTCACCTTACTTTCTGACGTTGATCACAGTGTTGCTGATGCTTTTGGCGTGTGGGGTTTAAAGAAATTTATGGGTAAAGAATATGACGGAATACATCGTTTAACATTCCTTATTGGTCTTGATGGTAAAATTAGTCATGTGTTTAATAAATTTAAAACCAAAGATCATCATCAAGTAGTGTTAGACTTTTTAAAGACTGAAAATTAATAAAACGGCTAGTTTGTTCAATGTAATAGCCATTGATATAAACTAGCCATTTAACTAGAATGAGATAATGACTGTACCTTTAAAATACCTTTCCGCTTACTCCTTAGATATTCAAACCAAAGTGCAAGAAATGATAAGCGGTAAAACGTTATCAGTGTATTTATTAGCAAAATACCCAACGGCTCATCAAATATACAATGATAAAGCCCTACGTGGTTACGTACTTGAGATTAAAAATCAGTATCTAAAAAAATCAGAACCTTTGAGCCAAATAAAATATGACGATAAAATTCATGTCATTAATAATGCGCTTGGCTTACACACTTATATATCGAGAGTTCAGGGCAGTAAACTGAAAAGTAAAAATGAAATTCGTATTGGCGCTTTATTTAAAAAAAGTCCTGAAACATTTTTAAAAATGATTGTTGTACACGAACTTGCCCATTTAAAAGAGAAAGATCACAATAAAAACTTTTACAAGCTATGCGAGCATATGCAAAGCGATTACCATCAAGTAGAGCTTGATTTACGTATTTATTTAACTCAAATAGAGTTATTTGGCGATATTTACCAATAACCTTTAAGCCTTTTTTATGCCAACTACCGTAAGAGAAAACTGATGAAAATAACAAATATAAAAAAACGTATCGTACTTACTGGTGGACCTGGAGGCGGAAAAACCACAGCGCTTGATCTTATTCGTCGCGAATTTTCAGGAAAAATTGCCACAGTACCTGAGGCAGCAACCATGATTTTTAGTGGTGGTATTGAGCGTTCAAACAATAATCAGGTATTAAAAGCCCAGCAAACCGCTATTTTTTATTTACAAAAACATTTAGAAAATATTCAGCGAGCGACATTTGAGCACAGCATCATATTATGTGACCGAGGTTCATTAGACGGCCTCGCTTATTGGCCAGATGGTCCTGATGAATTTTTTAAGACTATGAATACCAACCTTGAAGATGAACTCGCCCGTTACGATGCGGTTATATTCTTTGAAAGTGCGGCAAAATCTGGTGAAAGTATAAAAAGTAACAACCCTATTCGCAATGAATCAGAAAATGCAGCGATTATTATTGATGATAAACTGCAAGCAATTTGGTCGCAGCATCCCAACTTTAACTTAATTAACAGTGACGAATCATTTATTAATAAAGTTATGTTTGGTATAACGACCATTCAAAAAATCATCGAACAGTATCAAAAAGCAGCACGATAGGTTTGAAAAACCTTATCGTATTTAGCATTTATCCTGCTCGGGAAAGTCATTATTTGAGGGCCAAGCATTTAAAACAGCCTTGACGAGTGTTGCCAGTGGAATCGCGAAAAATATCCCCCAAAAACCCCACATACCACCAAAGAGAATAACAGCCACAATAATAGTGACAGGATGTAAATTCACGGCTTCTGAAAACAATAAAGGGACAATAATATTACCGTCAATGGCTTGAATAATACCATAAGCTATCATGACATAACCAAACTCACTGCCAGTACCAAATTGAAATAGCGCAACTAATAAAACAGGAAAAGTAACAATAGTTGCTCCAACATAGGGTACGAGAACAGACAAGCCCACTAAGACGCCCAGTAAAACACCATAATTCAACCCCAAAGCAACAAAAGCAATAGTAGAAGCGGCACCCACAATGATGATTTCAATAATCTTACCACGAATATAATTCATAATTTGTCGATACATTTCATCGCCAACTTGCGTAGCCATTAAGCGCTCTTTAGGTAAGAACGAGGTAAAACTCGAGATTAATTCTTTCTTATCTTTTAAAAAGAAGAACACCATTAACGGTACTAAAATTAAATAAATCATTAACGCGACAATATCAGAAATAGAATTAAGTGAAGCTCTTAAGGCAACTTGTCCCCATTCAATTAACTTATCATTCACCGCTGATATTAAGGTTTCAATTTGCCCAGCATTGATTAAATCGGGATATTGTTCAGGAAGGGTCAGCAAATAAATTTGGCCTTGCGACACCATATAGGGCACTTCTTTTAACAAGTTACTACTTTGCTGCCATATAACGGGCATTAATCCTAAAATACCCACTAAAGAAATACCAATAAACATCACAACAACTAAACTCACAGCAAATGTTCTTGATAAGCCTATATGCATTAAACGATGAACAGGTAGGTCTAATAAAAACGCAATGGCAATCGCAACAAATACCGGCATAAGTAAATTATTAAAGAAAAAAACAAAGAAAAATGCACATAACAGTATAACTAATAACGTTACGGCATTAGGGTCAGAAAATTTACGTTTATACCATTGAGAAAATAATGAAACCATTTATATTACTTACCTATTTGATTTACGTGCGGTTAAAGGAAGTGTCATTCGCTTTTCGAATAAAAAGCTCAAGTGTGTTTTTTTCAAGCCAAGACTCATCATAGGTAAAGCCTTGTTTAGTTAATAGTTTTGGAATATCTTTAATCGAACCTTGATCGGATATTTTTAATAAACAAAAGTCATCACTCGACATTTTTTTTAACAGTAATCTTAATTGTACTAAAGGCACCGGACATTTTTCAGATCTGCCATCATATTCATAGATCATAAGTACCTATCACTTAAAAACTCATCGGTTAACAACATTGTCACTAAATAACGATAAACAAACCTTTTGTTTGATTATCTAATTTGCGACAATTGATTACAATGTTATTGTATTATTTATTTTAATTTGATGAAGAATAAGTGCAGAGGTAAAATGAACGAATTACCGATAACATCTAATTTGAAAGAAATTACCGCTTATAAAAAGAAACTTAATTGGGGTGATGTTCCAGCTATATATCATATGGCGGCATCTTCAATTAGTGATATGGACGGCATTCTGACTCATGGTTTTGATAGTGCATACAAAGAACTGTTTAACAAAAACAATTGGAACTATACACTTTTGGAAGGTGCTAGTGATGAAAATGGCAACGTTACGGTCACAAAAAAACCACAAATAACCTTACGTCATTATTATGATGAGCAAAATTATGAACTTCATTGTTTTCCGATAGTCGAAGGTGAACGGGTCTATGGAACATTATCACAACATCCATTATGCCCATTTACACAATGGTCACCTGAAAAAATGCAAATGTTGTTTAGGGTTAGTAGCTTAATTTCCTTTATCGTTTTTACTTTTAAGAACGGAGACCTAGCAGATTTAGCGTTAATAAAATACTCACATAAACGTGTTCAAGAGTTAATAAATGAACTCAGTAAATCATTTGAAATAGTCGATGTGATGGGTTATTCCATTGCAGATTTTTGTAAAGAGCTCTATAGAAGAAGACCTAACTTCACCATAGCTGATTTACTCGATAACCTTGACCCAAATACGGAATAATTAATTTGCCTTATCAACGTATATTTAAATTGAAATCATTATTATTTGCTTGCACATTGACCACATTACTGGCGAGCCCTTACGGCTTTTCTCAAGATAATAAAAACAAACTGCCCGAAATTGGCACGTCTGGATTTAGTGTTTTATCGATAGATAAAGAACGTCAAATTGGTGGTGCTATGATGCGTCATATTCGTGCTTCGCAGCCGCTTATCAATGATCCCGTTTTAATTGAATATATTAACGATTTAGGTAACCGTTTAGTCAAAAATGCTCAAGATGTAAATTATAGCTTTGAATTTTTTATTATAAGAAATAAAGAAATTAATGCCTTTGCTTTTTTTGGTGGGCATGTCGGTATTCATAGTGGCTTAATTACGCTCGCCGATACTGAAAGCGAGTTAGCTTCGGTTATTGGCCATGAAATATCTCACGTTACCCAACGTCACTTAGCCAGAAGACTTGAGGCTCAAAGTAGAAATCAACCCTTAACAACCGCAGCAATGATTTCAGGTGTACTACTTGCACTCGTCAATCCTTCTGTAGGTATGGCTGCATTAACAACGACAATGGCTGCATCGAAACAATCAAGTATTAACTTTACTCGTGGCAACGAACAAGAGGCCGACCGCGTAGGCATAACGCTATTAGCACAAAGTGGATTCGACCCCCAAGGTGCGCCAGATTTTTTTGGTAAAATGGCCACCAAGTATCGTTATACATCAAAGCCCCCTGCCATGCTTTTAACGCATCCAGTGCCTGAATCTCGTATAGCAGACGCACGTATTCGTGCTCATGGTTTAGAATCACGTCCTTCAGCACCTAGCTTAAACTTTGCACTAGCAAAAGCACGTATTCAAGCACGATACGAATCAACACCCCAAGAAAATATTGCGACTTTTGAAGATGATATAAAAAAACAAAATTATACTTATAAAGCAGCAGTTAATTATGGCTTAGCCCTTTCACTTTTTGAAAATAAAGATTATCAAGATGCTAAAAAAATCCTTGAAAAATTAATAGCTGATGATAAGAACAACCTATTTTATGCTGACGCGCTAACCGATGTTTATATTAAAACAAAAGAGATAGATAAAGCGTTAGTCATGCTCAATGAGCTAAACCTACTGATGCCTAACAACCAAGTTGTTACTTTAAACTATGCCAACGCTTTGCTTGAAAATGAAAAATATTCAGCTGCTGAAGTACTTTTACAAGACTTCCTATTAGTTAAGCCCGGTAACTTTATCGCTTATGACATTTTAACGACTGTTTATCAAAAACAAGATAAAAAAGCACTGATGCATGCCACCAAAGGAGAAGTTTTCGCTCTTTTAGGCGCATACTCGCGCGCTGTTGATGAATTACAGACTGGTTATAATTTTACAGAAAATCAACCCATTGTCGAAAAACGTATCAAAGCACGAATTTTACAACTTCAAGATCAAGAACAAAAACTAAAAAGGCTATAACCCAGCATCACTTGCATTATCTGAATAGAGTGAATAACCTCTCATTCAAAAGATAAAGCGAGTATAATTATTTATTTTTTTACGCTATTGAGATTAAAACATGTTAACTATTTATCACAACCCTCGTTGTTCAAAAAGCCGTCAAACCTTGACGTTGATTGAAGAAAATAATCAAGAGGTTTGTATTGTAGAATATTTAAAAACACCCCTAGATGAATCTACCATCAAATTACTTTTATCACGTTTAAATGTTTCACCTATCGAAATGATGCGCACTAAAGAGAAAGAGTTTAAAGAACAAAACTTAGCGGGTGCTTCTGATGAACAGCTAATAACAGCAATGATAAATACGCCTAAGCTCATTGAACGCCCGATTGTGACTACGCAGACGAAAGCAATCATTGGTCGTCCTCCTGAAAACGTACTCACACTCTTTTAATTTAACTCTCTTTAATATGTTGGCGGTAAATGTCTCGTCAACAGGATAACTTTCATGAATAAAACACAGCGATTATCAACTCCAACCCTAAAAAAAATCACTTTAAGTGGATATTTTTCTTTATTGTTTTTTATGCCTCTTTGGCTGCTTTATTTAAACCCTTCACAAGGCTTGTCACCCATATTAAGTTTATGTTTATTTACCGTGCCACTTTTATTTCCATTGAAAGGGCTTCTTGCTGGTAATCCATATACTTATGCTTGGTCAAGTTTTGTTGTGATGATTTATTTTTTACACAGTTTAACGACGTTATGGGTATCTCCAGAAGACCTAATATGGGCGTCGTTAGAGCTGATATTTGCAACAACTATGTTTATTGGTGGTAGTTATTACGCTAAATATAGAGGTCAGGAACTCGGCTTGAGCATCAGAAAAGAAAAAGATAAAACGTAACTCATTTGCGGTAACGCTATTGAACAAATAGCGTTTCTATTTAAGGATTAACAGTGAAAAAAATTCTCTCTATTGTAATACTAATCCCTCTTTTATTTGCTTGTAACAATAATAGTGAATCAACTAAAATTGTTACAACGGACAATGAGGTAAGAGTAGCTCAAGCAGTAGAGTTGGTTTTTTTTGCGCCGACAAGTAATGTTACGAATATTATTTGGACGCAAACAGCTGGCGAGCCTGTTAATTTTTTAGCCTACACAAGCAAGGTTATCGCTTTTACGCCTAACGTTGCAGGAACATATAGCTTTAATGTTTCATTTGAACTTGCTGATGGTAGCAAAGAAAACCTGACTCATTCTATTGCGGTATTAAGTGAACAAAGCCAAATTTCTGCTCGTTTAGGCCATGCCACTCTAGAAGGCAGTAAAGTTTCATTAAGGGCTTCAATATCAAGCGAACTTTCAGCAGATACTTTAGTTTGGCAGCAAACCTCTGGACCTGAGGTTAATTTTACGGCAGAAGAAACTAATGGTGATTATGTTGTATTCTTTAATGCGCCAGAGGTCACTAAAGATACCTTATTAGAATTTACCGTTACTTCTGGAGCTTATAGCGACAAAGTAGCTATTCTTGTTGAAAACGCAGCGCTAATAGATACCGAATCAAAAGATACCGCTTATACCGAACGTTTAGCCCGTGTATTCCCGTTCGTTAAAAACTCTGCTTATGCCGATGTACTTGTTGATTGTGTTTATAGCAACAAAATAAATTTTAATAAAACCTGCTCGTTTGATACCCTACCTTTAATTGCCCACGATACAACCACACCGACAATTGACGACATAATGGATCGAGTAGTCGTTTCTCATTATTGGATGGGAGAAAGGTTTAAGGCATTTCTTGAAAATTTTGATCCAAACAATGATTTCAAAAACTTACTCAGAGCCAATACCGCCATTGTTATTTCTTATGATATCAGGCCTTCATATTACTGGGTGGTCAGTGGCGCTATTCACTTAGATGCTAACTATTTTTGGTTAACCCCCGACGAACGTGACACGATAAATCAGGCACCAGATTATAGAGCATCCTTTGGTCGTGATCTCAATTTTGCAATGCCATGGCGTTATGTAAAAAACAACAATTACACCACAAATTATTTTTCTGAGAATGTCCGATCGACTCGAGAACCAGAGGATGTTTTATATAGTTTAACCGCTTTAATGTACCATGAACTTGCTCATGCAAACGACTTTTTCCCTAGTAGTGATTGGTCAAGTTTAGACAGAAATGAACCGATTTTATCTGTAGCACAACGCATATCTGACGACACTGGATTTAAATCAGATCAACTTAAAAGTGCACTACCATTGTTCGGTGATGAAATGTTAGCTTTAGCGCAAGTTCGCTTTCATGGTGTGGACGCAACAGACACCCAAAAAGCTTATCAGCCTAATGATGTCAGCACATTTTTTAGTCGTGAAAGTGCCCCTCAATTTTATAACTACTCAAGTATTCGTGAAGATTACGCCATGCTTTTTGACGGTTTTATGATGCAAACTCGTTTTGGTATTAGCCGAGATGTAGCCATAACCAACGCCCCTAAAAACACGACTGAACGTTATATCGTAAACTGGGGACAACGAGGACGCATTGGTGAAGAAAATATTAAACCTCGCGTATTATATGCGGTAAGTCATATTTTACCTGAAGTAGCTGATGTACAAAGCCTAGTGGGAAATTTACCTAGCCCTATCATGATGAATGTGGGAGAAAGTTGGGATGATAATCTAACCATCAGCCCTTTTATAACAGAGCCGTCAGCACTAAAAAAGGTTTCAGCTAAGAAAACAGAAAGACGCTTTATTCAACATGAGTTTTATGAAAAACCAAGCCCTTTAAAATAAGATAGCTTTAATGAATGGAATAGTGATTTTACGCTGTTCTCTTATTGAAGCTTCGTCAAGCTCCCCTAAAGCTAAGATCAAGTGACTCATTTCACGTGATAAGTGACTGAGTAAATACTTAGCAACTTCATCTGTTAATAATAAACCGCGCTGCTGCGCTCTAAACTTTAACGCGATTAATTTTTCTTCGTCATCGAGGGGCTTTATTTGCTCTGTCATCCCCCATGACAATCGCGAAACGAGGTCCGCTAAACCTAATTTCAACTGTGACACACTCTGGTCACCCGTAATGATTAAACGCTTGTTCTGCTCGATAACGCGATTAAATAAATCAAAAACCGCCCGTTGCCAAAGTTTGTCACCTGCAATTAATTGCACATCGTCGAGGCAAATTAAATCAATATTTTCTAAACCGTCTAACACTTCAACCGACAACTGTTTTAATTCAGAAAAAGATAAACAAACTGATGACAACCCCAATTTTTCGGCAAAAGTACAACTGGCATGTAACAAATGTGATTTACCTACCCCAGACAAACCAAACAAATAAAAACTATTAACATGCGCTGATTCAACAACATGGTTGCCAGCTTTGATAAATGACTTTAACTGTTCAGTTGCAGAGTAATTAGCAATACTTTGAAAACTTGAAAAGGTTTCATCATCGGGTAATTGAACGGACAAGGTTAATTGAGAAGTGACTTTCACTATGGCTTCCAATAAAAAACAGGTATCGCATCAACCACTTTTTCAGCAAGTGGGTCAACAAAACGATCTAATTGCTTATTCAGTTTTAATGAAGCGAGAAATGCTTGCCCTGAACTCTTTAATGCTAATTCAAAACGACGATTATCGCCTGAAGCATTGATTAACTTAACTGACTTAACAGATGATAATTGCTCAAGAAATCGTTCAACTTCAATGAAACTTTGCAATGATGAGATATTGGCAACATCAATAATATAATTATTATCAACATCACTATTTAGAGCATATTTTTGATAAATTTGATCACTAATAAGCGAAAGTGCTTCTTGTAATAATTCATCAGGGGAATTGCCATAGCTAATATCACCAAAGATTTGTGCGCCAATTTGATCTCGATTGTAACCTTGGGCATCGGCAATAAAACTCCAGTCTAGTGCATATTGCTGTGTCTCTTTTGGACATAGTAAACAATCGTTAACTTGCTCAGAATTGTCTTTTTGTGGCAATAAACTACTGTTTGATAGACGAATAATAATAATAGATTCTGGATTATAACGTTGTGAGCCTGCTTGGACTTGTGCGGCAAATCGTCCCCACACATCAAAAGTCGAGATATTATTGACATCCGTTAAATCCATTAACGGCATTAAAATAGGTAACCCTCTAAGTGTAGAAAATTGTTCGACCGTTATAGGTAAATTGTAAGTTATTGGTGAAGACGTATTATCAGAAAAAGATGAATGCGTTACATTAGATATGGTCGTTCGCTGCAAACCATTCTCTTCAACGAGCCATAATAAAATTTGAGGCCGTAAACTTCCCCATATTGGTGCACTTGCTTGTTCAAACAGCTGATTAATTTTACTTTCATCAAAGGTAACTAAAAGTTCAGTCTTATCAGCGTTACGTTGATAACGATATTTAACAACATATCGACTGTAATTTCTTAGGCCTTCTTTTATCGTTGAGTTTGATAGTAGTGCTTGTTGACCACCAACTTTTAGCACAACGGCGCCCATTGCTTGTTTCAATGCACGCTTTTGCTCTGAGTTGGTTTGTGAGCTTACTATAACCTTTGCGTTGTATAAGTTTTTAACTTCGACAGCCGGAGCCTGCACTGAAGCAAAGAAAAGACTTAAAGCAACAACTAATACAATGAAATATCTAAACATATTATTTAAGTTGACCATTTTTATGTGTAAGATCTTATCATAGTGTTAATCAATTTAAATACTAATAAAAAATAATTTATTATAAAGATTTTCACCACGCCATTGCGCTGGTAGAATGCGCCATTAAAGTTCTTATGCTAATTAATTGAGGTTTCCCCCGTGAGCGAACAAAAACAGTCTCTAAGCTATAAAGATGCTGGCGTTGATATAGATGCAGGTAACGCCCTAGTAGAAAACATTAAAGGTGCGGTAAAACGTACAACTCGTCCTGAAGTGATGAGTGGTTTAGGCGGTTTTGGCTCTGTATGCCGAATACCAACTGGTTATAAAGAACCTGTAATGGTTGCGGGAACAGATGGTGTAGGTACAAAGTTACGCTTGGCTATTGATTTAAAGAAACATGACACGGTTGGTATCGATTTAGTAGCTATGTGTGTAAATGATCTCATTGTACAAGGTGCTGAGCCTTTATTCTTTTTAGATTATTATGCAACAGACAAGCTTGATGTTGATATTGCGTCAGCAGTTGTTGCTGGTATTGCTGATGGCTGTGTTTTATCAAACTGTGCTTTAGTTGGCGGTGAAACAGCTGAAATGCCAGGTATGTACCACAAAGGTGATTACGACATCGCGGGTTTTTGTGTCGGTATCGCGGAAAAGTCACGTTTAATTGACGGCACAAAAGTAGCTTCAGGTGACCAATTAATTGCTTTAGCGTCTTCTGGTGCACATTCAAATGGTTTCTCATTAATTCGTAAGGTATTAGAAGTAAACAAAACAGATACTAATGAGTTATTAAATGGCAAATCAATTGGTGACCATTTGATTGAACCAACCAAAATTTATGTAAAATCTGTTTTAGAATTGCATAAAGAAGTTGATATACATGCTTTATCACATATTACAGGTGGTGGCTTTTGGGAAAATATTCCACGCGTACTTCCAGAAAGTGCACAAGCTATTATTGACGGTAACAGCTGGCAGTGGCCTGAAATTTTCAATTGGCTACAAGAGAAAGGTAACATTACGACGCACGAAATGTACCGTACCTTCAACTGTGGTGTTGGTATGATCATCGTTGTTCCTGCAGAAGATCTTGCAAAAAGTATTGAAATTTTATCCGCTCATGGTGAAAACGCATGGCACATTGGCGAAATTGCAGATATGCAAACTGGCGCTGAGCAAGTAGTGATCAATAAAGGTTAATTTTATGCCATCAAAGAACATACAAACCTGCAATTTATCAAGTAATATTGTTGTGTTAATTTCTGGTGGCGGCACAAATTTACAGGCGATTATAGACGCCTGTAAATCTGCTGATTATCCAGGAAAAGTTGTTGGGGTTATTTCAAATAAAGCAGACGCTTATGGCTTAACTCGTGCTAAAAATGCAAGCATAGACCATTGTGTGCTGTCTCATAAAGACTTTGACAGTAGAGAAGTTTACGACCAAGCCTTAATCAAGCAAATTGATTTATACCAGGCTGATGTTGTTGTTTTAGCTGGTTTTATGAGAATATTAACACCACAGTTTGTACAGCATTACCAGGGTAAGTTAATCAACATTCATCCTTCTTTATTACCTAAATACCAAGGTTTACATACGCACCAACGTGCTATTGATGCCGGTGATAAAGAGCATGGTGTTAGTGTGCATTATGTTACAGAAGAACTCGATGGTGGTCCCGTAATATTACAAGCAAAAGTACCAATTTTTGAAGGTGATACCGCTGATGATCTGGCACTTAGAGTTCACGAACAAGAACATAGAATTTATCCTTTAGTGGTAAAATGGTGTTGTAATCAGCGTATTTCTATGCACAATGACACAGTACTTTTTGAAGGTAATGCACTCCCTGCTTCTGGTTATGCGAGTGATTAAATAAAATATTAAATGATGAGTTATAGGTAAATAAATGCTGAATAAATTATGTGGTATTGCTCTAGTATTAATCGCTGGAAGCAATTTAGTTTTCGCAAACGATGCAACTAATATAAATACAGAACAACATGTTATTCAGCCTTTTACTGCAAAATATAACCTTATACGCTCAGCTGACATTGTCGGCTCTGCTTCAAGAACACTAGAATATATATCACCAGAACATGCTAAATATAGCTATAAAACAGATATTGAGTGGTTAATATTTTCAGATAACCGTCAAGAAGTCTCCTTAGTAAATATAGACCTTCATAAAGTCACTCCTGTGCAATATGACTTTCAACGAGAAGGTACAGGACCAGATAAAAGCTATGTTTGGCAATATAACATTGCTGACAACCTCGCTAAAAACCTCAAAGACAATACAGAGATAGCCGTTGATTTTCCTAGTAATATTCAAGACAAGCTCAGTTATCATTTACAAAACCGCTTAAACTTAATTCAACACCCCGAACAAAAACTTTTTGTTTACCCCGTGATCAGCCATTCAGGGAAAATAAAGAATTATGTTTATCAGTATGATGGCGAAGATGAATTAATGCTTCCCTTTGGTATGGTAAAAGCCATCCGATTGAAAAGAGAAGTCATTGAAAAGAAAAAGGTAACTTACGCATGGTTCGCTCCGGAGCTAAATTACTTACTGGTTAAAATACAACAAATAAAATCTGATGTTGAACAATTTGATGCACAACTTACTTCCCTTGAAGTGCATTAACTTCAGTACTTAACAGCTCTTGTCCTGAAGCAATAGATTCACCTAAACAAAATAAATGCCATTGCCCTTTTGTCATCTTGTGCCATGTTTCATTATTGGTTAATGGTTGCGTAGCAATCACACTGACAACATCACTTTCTGTGGTTTCTTCTGTGAAATTAATGACCACTTCTGCATCAATCAAACTCGCTTTACCAAAAGGAGCTCTTCGAGTGATCCAATGTAAGTTATTGGCACAATAAGCAAATAGATACTCGCCATTCGTAATGTTGACATTAAAAACACCCAGAGTATTTATTCTCACACTTAGCAGAGCAATATATTGAAACAATTCCACCGCTGGTGGCTCTTTATCAGCAAACTTGAAATGAAGTTGATCTAAAATCCAACAAAAAGCGTGCTCGCTGTCGGTTGCGCCAACAGGGATATGCAACTTAACTGGGAGTTCCTCTTTAACATTCTTTAACTGGCCATTATGCGCATAAGTCCAATGTCTTCCCCACATTTGACGAGTAAATGGATGCGTATTCTCCAAGGAAATCCCCCCTGAGTTAGCTTGGCGAATATGACAAATAACCGCTTCACTTTTTATTGGGTAGCTTGTCACTAATTGAGCAATAGGCGATTGCGCACTCGGTAATGGATCTTTAAAACTACGGCAACCTTTCCCTTCATAGAAAGTAATTCCCCAGCCATCTTTATGAGGCCCTGTGTTACCACCACGCTGCATTAACCCGCTAAAGCTAAAACAAATATCAGTGGGTACGTTTGCACTCATGGCCAATAGTTCACACATAAATTAATTTCCGAATAGATAATTGTGGTTATTATCCTATAAATAAGGGGACAACGATAAATATATTTGTAATTTATTGAACATAGATTTAAGCTAAAAGAATGGTCAGACCTCTTTATTTTTATCGTGAGGTTTTTATTTAAAAAAAGGAAAATTAATGGAACAATTTACTTGGTTCATTTATGCCATTATCTTAACGGGTTTTATGGCATACACCCGCGCTTCGCTCTCAACGTTTACTTTAAGTTTTGCAGCATTAATGGCGCTTGGCACTATATTTGACGCACTGTCATTTTTTAGTTGGATAATATTTGCACTTATTGCCCTTCCCCTCAATATCTCTGACTTTAGAAAGCAGTATATTAGTCAACCTCTGCTCAAAATTTTCAGATCTATTATGCCGCAAATGTCTAAAACTGAGCAAGAAGCCATAGATGCTGGTACCACTTGGTTTGAGGCTGAACTGTTTCGTGGTAATCCTGATTGGAAAAAGCTTCATAATTATGATGCACCACGTTTAAGTGTTGAAGAGCAAAGCTTTTTAAATGGTCCTGTAGAAGAAGTTTGTAAAATGACTAATGATTGGCAAACTACACATGTAGATGCTGATTTATCCCCCGAAGTTTGGCAGTTTTTAAAAGATAATAAGTTCTTTGCGATGATTATCAAAAAGAAATATGGTGGTTTAGAATTCTGCGCCTATGCACAATCTCGAGTTTTACAAAAACTATCAGGTGTCAGTGCCGTTTTAGCAAGTACTGTTGGGGTACCTAACTCTTTAGGCCCTGGTGAATTGTTACAACTGTACGGCACAAAAGAACAACAAGACTACTACCTTCCTCGTTTAGCGGTTGGTGATGAAATTCCTTGTTTTGCACTGACAAGTCCAGAAGCTGGTTCAGATGCTGGTGCGATACCAGATGAAGGTATTGTTTGTCACGGAGAATTTGAAGGTAAAGAAGTACTTGGTATGAGATTAACTTGGGACAAACGTTATATAACGTTAGCTCCTATTGCCACGGTACTTGGCTTAGCTTTTAAGCTTAAAGACCCTGATAATTTACTTGGCGATACGGTCGACTTAGGTATTACTTGTGCATTGATCCCAACAGACCTTGACGGTGTTATTTGTGGTCGTCGACATTTCCCATTAAATGTCCCTTTTCAAAATGGTCCTACTCAAGGTAACGGTGTCTTTGTCCCACTTGACTTTATTATCGGTGGCGCTGAAATGGCCGGTCAAGGCTGGCGCATGTTAATGGAGTGCTTATCTGTTGGTCGTGCTATTACACTACCGTCTAATAGCGCAGGTGGCATCAAGTCTATAGCACTTGCTACAGGTGCTTACAGCCGCATTCGTCGTCAGTTTAAATTACCGATTGGTAAAATGGAGGGCATTGAAGAACCACTTGCTCGAATTGGTGGTAATGCTTACTTAATGGATGCAGTAACAACGATGTCTACAGGAGCGATCGATTTAGGTGAGAAGCCTTCTGTTATCTCTGCAATCGCCAAATACCATTTAACTGAAAAAATGCGCGTATGTGTCAATGATGCAATGGACATTCATGGTGGTAAAGGTATTTGCATGGGTGAAGGTAATTATCTTGCTCGCGGTTATCAAGGTGCACCAATTGCAATAACCGTTGAAGGTGCAAATATTTTAACACGTAGCTTAATTATTTATGGCCAAGGAGCTATCCGTTGTCACCCTTACGTATTAGCTGAATTAGAAGCAGCAAATCAAACAGATGATGAAATCGCACTAAAAGAATTTGATTATGCCTTATTTGGCCATATCGGCTTCGCTATTAGTAATGTGGTTCGCAGCATATGGTTTTCAATAACGGGGGCACGACTACTAAGAACACCTTTTCGTGATCAAACTTCTCGCTACTATCAACTACTTACTCGCTTTAGTAGTAACTTAGCGATGTTATCAGACATCTCAATGCTAACATTGGGTGGAGACTTAAAACGAAAAGAAAGAATTTCAGCACGTTTAGGTGATGTTCTCAGCCATTTATACTTGGCTTCAGCAAGCTTAAAGCGTTACAACGACGAAGGCCGTCAGCAAGAAGACTTACCTCTACTACAATGGGCTGTTGAAGATAGCTTGTATGAAACACAACAAGCTATTGATGCGTTAATCAGTAATTTCCCCAATAAAATAGTCGCTATTTTCCTTAGAGCGATGATTTTCCCAATAGGGACATGGTTAAACAAACCCTCTGATATAACCGACCATAAAGTTGCACAAATATTGCAAACCCCCTGTAAAGCGCGTGAGCGTTTAGGACAAGGTCAATATTTAACTCGAGAGCCAGAAAATGTTTTAGGGCAACTTGAGCAAACTTTAGAAGACATTATTGCGTGTGAACCTATATTTAAAAAGGTTTGTCAGGCTATAAGCGTTGATCTACCTTTTTACAAACTTGATGAAGTTGCCCAAAAAGGCTTAGACGCTAATGCAATTAATAAAGTAGAAGCAGAGTTATTATGCAAAGCTGAATTAGGTAGAAAAGCAGCTATTGATGTTGATGATTTTGATTCAAAAGAGCTTAGAGCAAAGACGTCGAGTCTTTAAGTTATTATCATGGGTTAACCTTGATGTGACCATGATGGCCTAAATGTAGGTGATCATGATTTTTATACCGTATATATGAGCCCAATTTTCTATTGGGCTTTTTTATTAATACCCCCTACTATTTATAATTTTTCCTTTTATTCCCCCTATTGATAACCCCCATATTACGATATTCTTCGTTAGTAGATTGAATTTCCCTTAAAAATAAGTTAAATTTATGTTAATTAGAATTATACGACTTAAATAATATGTTTTTGACTAAGGAAAGCCCCACAGTAAAACGACGGAGCAAAGGTGAACAAACTCGTTTACTAATATTACAATCAGCAACTGAAGTGTTAGCAAAAAATGGCATAAAAGGTACTACACATCGTGCTATTGCTAACCATGCAAATATTCAACTCTCACTTACAACCTATTATTTTAAAGATATACAAGAATTAGTTCATCAAGCATTTACACTGTGTTCTTCACAAATAACAGCGAAAACAAGTTTAGCTTGGCAGCCCGCTATTGATTTATTATCGGGTATAAATAAAACAGCTTTACGTAAAGTAAGTGAAAAAGAAAATTTACGTGAAAGACTTTCAGATATGATCACTCAACAATTAATAAAAAGTATTATTAACTCTCCCGTAGAGCTTACTGTACAACAATTATTATTCTCTGAAGTTCAAGTTAGCCCACAATTACATGCCTTAGCTGAAATGCATCGAGAAACATTACTCGCCCCATTTATTCGCTTATGTGAATTTTTTAATGTGCGCGATGCTCAAATTGATGCTGATATTATGCTAACGGTCTTCACACAGCTCCAATATCGCAACCTAGCCATACCATCAGAAGTATTAGCATTTCAAAACATTCACGCAACGGTTATCCGGGTTATTGGCAACATAATGAACTTGAAAGGCTAAGCAATTTTTCACTTAGCGAGAAAACTCTTTGATTAGCTTTGTACAAATGTAGATATTGATGTAAATTAGTTTTATCTGGTCGTACCAATAAAACTATAAGACCCACTATCAACATTAAGGTTACCCATGGCTTACAATGCAATTATCACGAAACATCATCAGTATTTTGATACAAATATCACTCGGGATATTTCATGGCGTAAACAACAATTACAAGCAATAAAAAGACTTGTTATTGAAAATGAAGCTCAACTCTTAAAAGCGTTGCAAGAGGACCTGGCAAAACCGACACTCGAAGCATGGATCACTGAAATATCGTATGTAACGAGTGATGTTGATCACGTCTGCAAGCACCTCAATAGTTGGGCAAAACCCACACGTGTCAGTACACCTATAGTTGCACAACCTGGTAAGTCTTTTATTAAACCAGAGCCACAAGGTACAGTATTAATTATTGGCGCATGGAATTATCCCCTTCAATTAGTGCTTGCTCCTTTAATTGCTGTTATTGCTGCCGGTAATTGTGCAGTGCTTAAACCGTCAGAACTTGCTCCTGCCATGGCTGCACTTATTAGCAAGCTCGTTCCTCAATATTTAGACAATAAGGCAGTCAGTGTGGTTGAAGGAGGTGTAACAGAAACAACCGAACTACTCACCTTATCTTTTGATCACATTATGTATACTGGTAATGGTCAAGTTGCTCGTATTGTGATGGCAGCTGCAGCAAAAAACTTAACGCCTGTAACATTAGAGCTTGGCGGAAAAAGCCCCGTTTATGTCGACGAAAGTGCCGATTTAAAAATAACAGCACAACGCATAGCTTGGGGTAAATGGATGAATGCAGGACAAACCTGTATTGCTCCTGATTATTTATTAGTAAAAGAAAGTCTGCTTGAACCGTTAACACTTGCCTTAAAAGAACAAATAATATCAATGTTTGGTGAAAACCCTAAAACCAGCAAAAGTTATGGCCGCATTATTAATCAACGTCATTGCCAGCGTATTGCTTCTTACTTCACTGATGGCGAAGTAATTGCGGGTGGTGAAAGCGACATTGAAAGTTGCTACATAGCACCAACCATCATTATTAACCCATCTTTAGATAGTCCTTTAATGACAGAAGAGATATTTGGCGCTATTTTACCTATCGTCACTATTGCCGATTTTGATGAAGCCAAATCATTTGTTAAACAACGTGAAAAACCGCTTTCTGCTTATATTTTCAGCCGTAACAATGATCAAATAGAGCAATGGATAAATGAAATAAGTTCAGGTAGTCAGTGTATTAATGATGTCATTATGTTCAATGCAGTACCTGACTTACCCTTTGGTGGTACTGGCCCTAGCGGCATAGGACAATACAGTGGTAAAGCAGGGTTTGATAACTTTAGTCATTTAAAATCGGTGCTAAAAAGACCGTTTCTAAAAGATTTACCAGTACGTTTTGCCCCTTATTCCCAATGGAAACTTAAATTTTTGCGTTTTATCCGATAAAGATCCATCTTAATATTTCCTCGGAGAATGATGTTGCCAAAAAATTGATAAATTTTTATTGCTAGCCTAGGAGATATTTATATTTCATCCAAAAGATAAAAACCTTTTACAGAATACTGTAAAAGGTTTTTTATTGACTATATGATCAAAAGCTAAGTTTTACAAAAACGATAATAACTCTTCATCTAATTGCATTAACGTTTTAGGATCAGCCATCATTGTTACAGATAATGATTTAGTTCTTGGTAACATACGTTCAAAGTAAAACTCTGCCGTTTTAATTTTTGCACGGTAGAAGTCTCTATTTTCAACATCTGTAGCGAGCTTTTCATAAGCCGCTTGCGCCATTTGAGCCCAGAAGTATGCCATTACAACGTAACCAGAAAACATTAAGTAATCAACCGATGCAGAGCCTATCACGTCACGGTTTTTCTTTGCCTTAATGGCTAAACTTACGGTGTTTTTCTGCCAGCTAGCGACAGCTTTACTCAATGGCCAAATAAACTTATTCATTTGACGCTTATGAGGGTTACTCGAAATCATACTCTTGTCTTTACAAAAGCTTAGAATTTCCATAGTAAAATGTTTTAAATACTTACCACGATTCAATAATATTTTACGACCAAGCAAATCAAGCGCCTGAATACCCGTTGTTCCTTCATATAAAGTAGAAATACGCGTATCACGAACAATTTGCTCCATGCCCCACTCTTTAATGTAGCCATGTCCGCCAAATATTTGTAAACCATGATTAGCACTTTCAGAACCTAATTCTGTTAAAAATGCTTTTAAAATTGGCGTAATAAAACCTAAGCGATTATCTGCTTTTCGGCGTTGCTTATCATCTTTTAACATTTGAATGTCATCAACCAACTTCGCCGTATAATAAATCATTGCACGGCCACCTTCAGTGATCGCTTTTTGAGTCATTAACATTTTACGAACATCAGGGTGAACAATAATAGGGTCAGCAACTAGATCAGGGTTCTTAGTACCGGTTAATGAACGCATAGACAAACGTTCTTTTGCGTAAATCAAAGAGTTTTGGTATGCAAGTTCAGCCGCACAAATACCTTGTAACGCTGTACCAACTCGTGCTGTATTCATAAAGGTAAACATACATAGTAAACCTTTATTTTCTTCACCTATGAGAACACCTTTCGCGTTATCAAAGTTTAAGACAGCAGTAGCTGAACCTTTAATACCCATTTTTTCTTCAATTGAACCACAGACAACATTATTACTTTCACCAACATTACCCTGCTCATCAACCTGCATTTTAGGTACGATAAACAATGAGATACCACGAGTACCTTTCGGTGCATTAGGTAATCTTGCTAAAACAATATGAACTATATTTTCAGTTAAGTCGTGTTCACCCGCTGAAATAAATATTTTGGTGCCAGTGATGTTAAACGTACCATCATCGTTTGGCTCAGCTTTGGTTTTTACTTGGCCTAAATCTGTACCACATTGTGGTTCAGTTAAACACATAGTGCCTGTCCAAGTACCTTCGGTAAGTTTAGTTAAATATATTTCTTTCTGTTGTTTTGTACCATGAAGTTGCACGGTATCCATTGCACCATGGCTTAAACCAGGATACATAGCCCACGACCAGTTTGCCGTGCCCATCATCTCTGACTTTACCATGCCTAAAGAAGCAGGAAGGCCTTGTCCGCCATGTTCAATGGGATGAGACAAACTCTGCCATCCACCTTCAACATATTTCTTATAAGCTTCTTTAAAGCCTTTAGGTGTCGTTACTTTACCATTATCAAAAGTACAACCTTCTTTGTCGCCACTTTGATTAATAGGTAACAATTCATTTTCACAGAATTTTGCACACTCTTGGAATATCGCATCAACCAAGTCAGGTGTCGCTTCTTCAAATTCTGGATACTGCTTATAGTGGTCATAATAATTAAAGACATCTTCAAATAAAAATTTCATGTCTGTGAGCGGTGCTTTATAACTGAGCATGTATCTCTCCAATGCTTTTTAAACTATTTATTTAACTTCTTTCGAATATAACAGAAAAACAACTGGTCATACCACTGTTTTTTTACTAATAAATACTTATATATTAAGAAATAGGGCTTAAGTGTAGAAGATAACGGAATTTATTGAACAGAATAACGTAAGAAAATTAGTTTTGAAGTTTTGAAGTTTTGAAGTTTTGAAGTTTTAAAGTTTTAAAGTTTTAAAGTTTTTTCTGCATATAAGAGATATACAGAATGTGAAAAACAATGTTGGCGGAGTGGACGGGACTCGAACCCGCGACCCCCGGCGTGACAGGCCGGTATTCTAACCAACTGAACTACCACTCCGCTGTATTGTTTTCTTTAAGTTTACTACTGTAAGTAGACAGGACTCAAAACCCGCGATAACAACTGAACCACAACTGGGTTATATTGCCACCTAAATTTTTATACGGAACTTTAACCGTTAAACAATGTTGGCGGAGTGGACGGGACTCGAACCCGCGACCCCCGGCGTGACAGGCCGGTATTCTAACCAACTGAACTACCACTCCGCTATATTGCTTACTTTGAGATTAACTGCCGTGCCATAAAGACTAAGCATACGGGACTCAAACCGCCTTACTATTTTTGATACTTATTAATAAAAGATGTCACGCCTTTTAAAAATAATACAATCAAAATATAACTTAAAACAATGTTGGCGGAGTGGACGGGACTCGAACCCGCGACCCCCGGCGTGACAGGCCGGTATTCTAACCAACTGAACTACCACTCCGCTATATTGTTTTTAAACGTTTAGTAAAACTAGGTGCTTAACCTTGATTAGTTGGCGGAGTGGACGGGACTCGAACCCGCGACCCCCGGCGTGACAGGCCGGTATTCTAACCAACTGAACTACCACTCCGCTGCATAATCACTGCATTCGTCAACAAGTCGTTGAATGCGGCGGAGATAATACGGTTAAGATGGAGAGCAGTCAACCACTTTTTTAATATAATTAACCGTATGCACGTTTGATGAACAATACGCGGGAATTACATTCAAAAACCACTGTATTTATTTAACTATCCACCGTTATTTCTGCTTTTTACGACGAGATACAAAATAAAATAACAACGCAATTAAGACAATTCCTACGTTTGCAACGCCAATTATTATATAAGTTTGCTGTTCTTTTTCTTTTGCTGCCATTTTTTGCGCTTTTTTTGCTTCTTCTAATTCAATCGCTAATTTTTTTGCATTCTCTTCTGCCTGTTTAATTTTATCAGTGATAACGCCGTCACCAGTTTCTAAGCTAGCGGAAGTAACTTCACCATTAATGTCGAGCGTTGGCATTAACAAACCACTCTTACTTTCTGCATTAAACGTAAACTCAGGCAACACCAAACGAAATTCACGTCCATTAATAGTTTTACCAAAAACATTCACCGCTATACGGTGAACACCCGATTCTGTATAAGCAATCTCATAAACACGAGAGGTGCCTTTACCTTCCATAAGAGAAAACGGATCGACTTGGCGGTCAGGAAAAGTAACTTTCCCTTGAAACAACACACTGTCAGGGTCAACAAAGGTAGGGTCAATAGTAAAAGTAACGTTATGTGACTTCCCTACTTCACCAGCGGTGTCGACAGATATTTTAATGGGGGTCTTTTGCAATATGATCGGTTTTTGTCGTAACTCTCTTGTTGCCATCGGCATTTCAACATAATAAATAGGTAGCCATTCACCGGGAGCAAAATCAAGTTCAAATTCCCCAGTAAACACACCATCATTAGCATATTCATCTAAATCACGACCATCATCACGAAACTGGGCTATTTTAATGGGCTCAGCGCCAAAATTATCAAACGCCGAATTATTGGTACTAAAAAAATCGACATTTAGATTAAGTACATCACGAAATAATGGGTCATCAATAGCCTGTTCGCCATTATAAAGGTGTCCTTCAACTTTCAACGTTTCCCCCGAAAGTATTACTTCAGGTAAAGGGTCAACTTTAATGGTGACCTCAGTAACGACCATAATATGACTGCCAGGTAAAATATCGCCAATCGCTTGCCAAGGACCCGGCATAGGATTTTTAATTGTTATTAAATCAAAGGTGCGATCGTCAAACCAAGTAATTTTATCTTTAGGTAAATTATTAATTTTAATTTTTGTACCATCAGGTCGCACCAGAATAATCGGTGGCGTACCACTGCGTCGATAAAAAAGAAGTGTTATTTCCTCAAGCAACGCATCTATTTTAAAGCGATTGTCAAAATAAGGAATTTGATTAGTAATGTTATCTGACTTGTAATAATCCACCTGGGTTTGTTGTCCATAACTTTTTACAGACATGAAAATACAAACGATGGATATGAATATGAAAAGTTTATTTTGACCTATTTGGGCCATATCGGTTCGCTCCCTTTATTAGCAACTACCGCTAATCTTTCATCATGCTTAATGAGTTCATCGGCAGAAGCTTGAATAACCTTTAATTTTGTTCTCTGTGAAGATAAACGCCGAATGGCATTACTGTCCTCACCCGACTCACTTCCTGCTGATAAGTTCAAGACAGACTGCTTACGCGTCATCTCTATATAAACAAAAGCTAAAAGCTGAGCATCAACTAATGCGCCGTGATAAGTGCGGTCAACTAATTTATCAACACGATAAAAGCGCGCTAAATAATCAAGTGTTTTTGGTGAGCCAAATTCATCTTTAGAGACATGTAAGGTATCTATGACTGTACACATGTCGCGTGTATTAGGGATGTTGCGCTTAAGTAAAGCAAATTCATTATCCATAAAGCCAATATCGAACTTAGCATTATGAATAACAAGGCGAGCACCTTTAATAAATTCAATAAACTCATCAGCAACTTGCGTAAACAAAGGTTTATCACGAAGAAAATCATTGGTTAACCCGTGAATATTAATAACTTCCTGTTCCATTTCAAACAAGGGATTAATATAAACATGAAAGCTGCGGCCAGTTAACTGACGGTTGATCATTTCAACACAGCCTACTTCAACAATTCGGTGCCCTTCCCTTGGATTAATACCTGTAGTTTCGGTATCAAGAATGATTAATCGTTCATCAGGTTGTACGTCTTGTTCAATACTCATGGTAATTTAATAACCTTTTTTTTCTTTTCGGGAAGTGGCTCAGGGAATTCAGCGATATTAATCATAAATTTTTTACTACTATTTAATATGATTATAAGTCCTCCAACAATAATAGCCTGAGTAATTAACCAGGTTAGCGACAATAAATGCCAATAAAAGAAAGCCACTAAGCAGATAATCAAATCAAACAGTAAGGCTAGAGTGAGAATACCTTTAACATGCAGCCAAGAACGTTTAACCCAGCTCTTCGCTTTAGGTCTACGTAAGCTCAACACAATAACAATAAAGATCCCTAAAGCACCAGAGCCTAAACTTAGGTAAAATAATGAAGTCTCGGGGTATATCCATTGGATAATACCCACACGGTCTTTCATATTGGTTACCGACATCAACCAAACGACATAACCGCGTAAAATAAAAATCAAAGAGAGATACACCCACTTCGATATTTTTAAACAATCATAGTGGTCAAAATCTTGTACCGAATAAGCAGAGTAGTTATGTCTATTCATTAATACTTTAACCGAGATTTTTTCGTTTGCTCTATCCTTAGATATTCTTGACCGGAGGTGATCGCCTTTACCGCTCTAGATCTAAATTCACGGTCATATAATGTAAATACAACAAATAAACTGGCGAAAATAAATAAAATGGGATGAAAAAACCAACACATCGCTGCAATAGAAAAATAATAAGAGCGCAAACCATAATTATAGGAGTGTGCAGCTTGGTCTTGAACAATCGCCATTTCTTTGGCATAGGCACGTAAGTTTTCATCCATACCCGACTTATCATAAGGCGCAGCGCCAATCATGACATTTAAGAAGCCATACTGACGCATCGACCAGGTAAATTGGAAAAATGACATAATAAAGATAAAAGCTAAAACACCTAATTTTAATTGTATTGCCGCATGATTTGGAAAATCAGCTAATGGAATTGAGCCAATAACTGCTTCTAATCGTTCAACTTGTGCAAATAAGGTTAACACCCCCGCTAAAACAAGTAAGGTTGTTGAGGCAAAAAAAGCAATATTTCGCTCTAAATTTGCTAGTAATGCAGCGTCGCCAACACGAATATCACGAGTCATTAACTCATTCATCCAATGAATTCTGTGTTGATGTAAACATCGAGCGATGCAATTAGTGTTTTTTGCTTTAATACGAGCAAACCAAGTGTAACCAATCCAACAGGTTACGAAGCATAGAAAAGCAAGAATATCGAGTAGAGTAAATGGCATAATAGTTAGAATATAAATAACGGTATTTCTATTATGCAGCAGAATTTTTATAGATTCGAGCTAAATTTACGCGCATTTAACTATACAAAAGATGTTAGAAAAAACCATTAATCTTATTCCTTACCCCAGTTATCGTAATTCCTTTGACACAAAGTGTAACTTTCTTCACCATCGCCCTTAAATCTATAGCCTAAGTTTATGTTCAAAATTGCGAAAATAAACTAAAGGCAAACACTTTCACCTTGGAGTAACAATGTTTACTGTCAAATTCAGCCATATTTTGACTATTTCCGCTTTACTATTCTCTTTTCCTTTTAAAGCTGATGCACAACAGCCAAGTGAGATCCCACGCATTTCAGGAAAAATAACGATAGATGCTAAATTGGATGAAAAACAATGGCGTCATGCAAAAAAAATATTAATCAATAATATTACGCGTCCTTTCGACAATATTCCCAGCCATGTTCATACAGAAGCACTACTGATGGAAGATGGTGGTACATTTTATATCGCCTTTATTGCTGAAGACCCTGATCCAAGCCAAATTAGAGCGTTTTACCGTGATAGAGATAAATCATGGGGTGATGATATTGTCGGTATAAAAATTGATACTTATAACGACCAACGGTCAGCTTATCGTTTTTTAGTTAACCCATTAGGTTCGCAAATAGACGGTATTGAAAATGAAATAACAAAAAATGAAAGTGACTCATGGGATGGCATTTGGGACAGTGCCGGAAAAATTAATGACAAGGGCTACATTGTAGAGATGGCTTTACCCCTTCGAATGCTCAACTTTACTGAGAAATCATCGCTTCAAGACTGGGGCATTGAGTTAATGCGTTTTTACCCCAGAAACGAATTTTTTCGTTTATCCAATATCAGACTCGAGCGAGATAATGATTGTGAATTATGTCAGCTTCATACCGTTGAAGGTTTTACTGGCGCAAAACAAGGGGATAATTTAACGGTCATACCATCATTAGTCACCGGCATTAATGAAGACAGAGATGACAATGACGATTGGCAGCGCGAAAACAATACTGAGGCGAGCTTAGATATTCGTTGGGGCATAACCCCTGACTGGTTGTTAAATGCCACCATCAACCCAGATTTCTCAACGGTTGAAACTGACAATGCTCAGTTAAACATTAATAACAATTTTGCACTTTTCACCCAAGAAAAAAGACCCTTCTTTTTAGATAATGCTGATTACTTTGACTCTAATTATAATTTGATTTATACACGAAATATTAATGCACCTAACTATGGTGCGAAATTAACAGGTCGAGAAAATAATCATTCCTTTGGTTTATTTATTACCGATGACGACAGTACCAACATTTTGATCCCCGGTAACCGAGGGTCTTCTATTGCAAGTATTGACGGAGAATCAAAGGCCAGTGCATTTCGCTATCGCTACAGCTTCAATGAAGATATTACCATGGGAACAGTAAGCACCATACGTACCGCTGAAGATTACCAGAATATTGTTCACAGTGTAGGTACGCGTATAAGAGTTTCAACGGCTGATGTATTTGAGTTTCAAACACTTTATTCAACGACTGAATACCCAGACGATTTATTTGAACAGTTTTGTAATGCCGATGATTCCGATGACTCAAGCGAGTCAAACAATTGCCATGCACCACCAGAAAACATTGACTGCGGCTATGGCCATTGTGATTATAATGAGCAAGTTTTACGAACCTTAAAAAAAGATAAGTTTAGTGGTAATGCCTTTAAAACCAGTTATTCTCACAATGACCAAGATTGGTATTACCGAGTGAAATACGATAAACAAAATGCAGGTTTTCGTGGTGATTTAGGTTTTATTCCTAATGTTGACTACAACCGTTTCTCTATTGGCGGTGACCGAAAATGGTACGCAAAACCAGGGAATTGGTGGACAAAATTTAAAATATATTCTGATTGGGATATCATTCACAATGACAACAACGAGTTAATAGAAAAAGAATTTGATATTAATGCTCAACTCAATTCAACGATGAACTCATACTTCCGCTTTTCCTATTCAAACCGTGACTTAGTGGGTTTAAGAGAAGATAAAAGTATTTTAGCAATTGATGGCAACACCACGCTATTTACAGAAAATCAATTTTCACTTTTTGGTGAATTTAAGCCAATGCTAGGTTTGTATGTTAACAGTAACTTTAAATACGGCGATGCGATTGATTATAGAAACAATCGTCTTGGCCGAACCAAGCAGTGGAGCTCAAAAGTAAGTTGGAACGTCGATAAGCATTTAGAATTAAACATCAAACATACGTTTAACCAACTAAATGCTGAAGGTGCTAATGTTTTTAATGCACGATTAACTGACTTTAGAGCAACTTATCAATTTGATGTATTAAGTTTTATACGTTTCAGTTTTATTTATAATAATACCAACAGAAATATTAACAATTATACTTACACTGACCCTGAAGACATCACAGAAAGTCGGAAAAACGTCTCTACTGAATTGTTGTACGCATACAAACTGAACCCACAAACAGTATTTTATTTAGGCTACGCTGATAGACATTATACAGAAGAAAGTTTTGGCGATTTAAATCAGAATAAACGTAATTTATTTATGAAATTTAGCTATGCTTGGATGAAGTAAAAATAAAGAATTTATCTGTTACGATTTACTAAAAGTCGCCATTTGGCGACTTTTTTATGATGAGTTAACCATGCAACTAAAATAACTAATGATTGTTTTAATTGCTTTTTTTTGACACAATTTGTCCAAAATGACTATATAAAAATAATAAAAAATATTTCTGGAGAAAAAATGTTGTTGTTAAGAAGTAGCTACAAAGCCGTAGTAGCTAGTGTATTCTTACTGTTTTCACAAAATAGTTTTGCTGAACAAAACACCAAAGAACAGAGTACAAAAGAACAAACAATCAATAAAATCGCTCATTTATCGATACCTCATGCTAAAAAAGAAGTCGTTATTGATGGTGAAATCAGCGATGAAGAATGGTCACAAGCATTATCTATTGAGCTAAATATTGTTAACGACCCTTGGAATAACAAGCCCAGCCCAGTAAAAACAACCGCAAAAATTTTTGAAGATGGCGACACTATTTATATCTCTTTTGTTGCCCAAGATCCCAATCCTGAAGAAATCATTGCCTATTTAGGTGACAGAGATACCCGACTTGAAGACGATGTTGTGGGTATAAAACTTGATACCTATAATAACAGACGCTTAAGTTATGAATTATTTGTCAATCCTTACGGCGCACAAATTGACAGAATAAAGAATGAACTAACCGGAGATGTAAATTCAGCCTGGAATGGCATGTGGCAATCGTTTGGCAAAAGAACACCTACCGGCTATCAAGTAGAGATGGCTGTGCCCTACCACACGCTAAACTTTGCCGACACCGGTGAAGAAAAAACATGGGCCATTGAATTTATTCGTCTCTACCCTCGAGATTCTCGACTGCGTATATCTCATATTCCGCTTGACCGAGACAACGATTGTTGGTTGTGCCAAATTCCAGAGGCAAAAGGCTTCAAGGATGCAAAAACCGGTAATAACGTTATGATCACACCGGCTGTCGTGGCAAGTAAAAATGATACCCGTGATATTTACGACGCACAAGATGAATGGCATAGCGATAACGACACCGAAGCTGGGGTAGATGTACGCTGGGGTATTAATGCTAATACTCTGTTAAACGTAACAGTAAGCCCTGATTTTTCTACCGTTGAGTCTGATGTTGGTCAACTGAGCGTCAATAAAACCTATTCTTTATTTTATCAAGAAGCTCGCCCTTTCTTTGTTGAAAACTCAGATTATTTTTCTTCAAATTTCAATTTAGTTTATACCCGTAATATTGCTGACCCTGATTATGGTGCAAAACTTACGGGCACTAATGATAATCACACCTATGGTGCATTTATAAGTCATGACACTGAAACTAATTTTATTGTGCCAGGTAATACGGGTTCAAGTTTAAAATCGTTAAATGAAGAAAGTCACTCGGGTGCTTTTAAATACCGTTACGACTTTTCAGAAGACTTCTCTTTAGGTGCAATAAGTACACTGCGAAAGTCAGATAATTATCAAAATACGGTTGCGGGTATCAATACTAAATATAGAATGGATGATTCAAACGCTGTTCTTGCACAAGTTGTTCATTCAAACAGTGATGATTCAATAAAACAGTCTGATGATCTCTCTGATCAAGCGATGAAAGTAAGTTTTGAACATGACTCTGAATATTGGTCGGTAAATGCTGAGCATCAACAAATAGGTAAAGATTTTCGTGCCGATTTAGGTTTTATGACAAAAGCTGATTATCAAGATGAAAGAGTCTTAGTTGACCGATACTTTTATGGTGATGCTGATAGCCTTTGGCAAGATGCAAAATTGTCGGGACAATGGCAAATTAAACACAATGAGAATGGTGAATTGCTGGAAAAAAGCCTAGCGTCAAGTTTTACTATTTACGGTCCTAAACTTTCAGCATTCGATATTATGCTTACCTATGCTGATAAAATAGGGTTACGAAAAAATAAATTAGACGATGCTATTGATGGTAATACCGACCGTTTTACCGAAAAGCTTGTCACTATGTTTGGTTATATAAAACCAACACGATACTTATATGGTGAACTCAGTTTTACTTTTGGCGAAAAAATAGATTACCTAAATAACCGTCTAGCCGACTATAGAGAGTTTTATGCCAATACTCGTCTTAACCCTACGAGTCATTTGGAAGTCGACTTTTCATATACCTATGAAACCCTCGATGCTGACGGTGGTAAAGTCTATGATGCCAGTTTAGTTGAGTTAAGAGTCTCGTATCAATTTGACGTAAACAGCTACCTTAAATTAAATGTTGTCTACTCAGATGTTGATCAAAACCTTGCTAATAATGTTTCTGCTTATTCTAGAATCAATAGCGACTTATCAACACAGTTAATTTATAGCTATAAGCTCAACCCACAAACGGTATTTTTCTTAGGGTACTCTGATAACAGTTATCAAGATGATGATTTAACTGACTTAAGACGTGGCGAACGTACTTTGTTTACAAAAGTTAGCTACGCTTGGATGCCTTAGGCATTTTAATAATGGGATAAAACTCAGTTAGATACTCGATTATCCAACTGAGTTTCACCCAGGAACTTTTGTCGACGCCCTCCTATAAGTTTGTAAAAACTAAAAATGTTTTTGCTAACCTTTCATTACAAATGCTATAACGTTGAAAAGTTACTCAAAAAACTTTTAGCCCTTTATCTTCCCTCAGCCATATTTTGTAATAATAACAAGCGTTGCTGTTCCTGCTTAGAAGGTTGATAAGGTCTATGGCTTAAACTAGCAACTGCAAAATCTTTTATTACATACTCTTTAAGTAAACTATCTCCATATTTTGCTGGTGTACCCGGCGCAGGCGACATTAACTCAATAGAAAAAGTAGATAAATAAAAGGGCGCTTTCCGCCCTTGCAATACTGATTGGTGAGCTTTTAAATAAAGACTAGTATTGCCTTTATCGAGTTTTTCTTTACTCACCAGATGTGCAATGGGTTGGTCATTAGCATCAAACAAATTTGCTCGTATTCGATAAAGCCCCTGCTCTCTGGTTTTTAGGTGAGCTTTTATCACCATATCAGCCTTATCATGAAAGGCAGAATCAAAACCTTCTAATGTGGCAACGGAGTCAACATATTTAAGCGCCAGCGTAATATTGATGTTCTTACCGTTAATGTGTGCTTTTATTGATGCTTGCAATTGGCTAGGAAGATTTCTTTGACCTTCAAATTGTGTCTGCCAGTTTTCTTCACTCTGTTCAAATTTACGGGTCAATAATAATTCCCCGGTTTCAATATCAACAAGCTGAAGCTCCGCATGAGTAATATTTTCTCCCGTTAGCGTCGCAAAAACAGCTTCAGGATAAGTGTAACGATACTTTGATAGTGCAGCAGACACCTTGGTACCATCGTCGTCAACGAGCATCGATTGAGGGTTAAAAAAGTTAGGGTTCAAACGATCAAAATCTTTATCTGTTAACGGTTGAGAGTATGGTGGAAAGACTAATTCGCCAGCATACGCTTTAGCAACTAAAAGAGCAGAGTCATTTGAAGTAATTTTTTTGGGCTTACCCGTCACTGAAACAGGCTGAACCACTTTTTTTTGTGGTGGGTTTATTGTTTTTATGGTGGTTTTTTTTGTTAACCTTTCGTTAGCTGTCGATAATTGTTTAGGTGCGATTGATGGCCAAAAAAGCCAAACAACTATTGCAGTAATGCTAATAGCCACCATTTTCTTTAAAAAGGAATGTTTTTTCATAACTCGTTTATTTTCCTGCTTAGGTGCTATTGATTTTTCTCAGTTAATTTAGAAAAATCAACAGCCCTTTCTCTATTATTTAATTAGGAATCGCGTCATAAATTAGCGTTGACATACTGTCATCATTTGAGTTTTGTACGTAAAGGTAATTACTTTTCCAAAGCCACCAACCCGTAGTTTTTGTGTAAGTATCAAAATGGATACTTTCTCCTGACAACATATTATTTTGGTTACTTGCTGCCGTCACTTTCCCTTCCTGACTTGGCTCAAGTAATGAACCATGGCTATAAGCTTCTCCCATAAGCATTGGATAATGGTATGGCATAAAACCTGAAACAGCATTGCCTTGATTTTCAATTTTACCGTTAAACGCGACGCTGCCACTACAGCTGCCATATCTTCCTTGGCGATTACCGCCGCACGATGAATGCGAACCAACAACGCCATCATCATGACCTTGAATAAAGGGGCTAGTAACGCCTAAATATTCACTTGCATCGCCAACAAAACGTAGACGAGGGATCCTCGCATCCGGTAACGGTGCAAGTTGCCTCGCATTATTGACTTTTAAATCATTGAGCACACCCATTTCATCGCCAAGATCTCCGCCAAGCCATGCTTCTAATGCCGCTTCGATTATAAAAGACCAGCTTTCTGTTGCTTGTGCAACACTTACCGCTAGATCCGCAAGCTCACTGCCACCACCAGCGCCAGCAATATCGAATGTTGCCACTATATTTAGAGGTGCTAAACCCGCATTTTCCAGCCAAGTTTCTTGGTTATCTATAATATACCGTGCGACTAAATCGCCGGTAGAGTGAGTCACAAAGATACAACCTGGGGAGCAAAAGTTACTTTCAGAAAACGACTTTAACTTTGGCCAAACATAGTCCGTCGCTATTTTTCCCTCTATTCGCTCGTAAGAAGGCCAATCAATACGAGCATCACTTAGGTTATCCCAATAACCTTGCCAATATTGTTGACCACTCTCGGTAACATCTCCATCAACGATAAGTTGTTGTGGTTGAAAACCATGGATAAGCACTATTTTATATTCTTTACTATATGATGCTGATGAGCTGAGTGCTAAGTAGACACCTGCAACAGCTGTTATACTTTTGATTATATTCATTATTTCCCCAATATCTTTTATAATTATTTTTGTTACGTCTTATTTTTATGGTTGAACGTTAACTGATCGGACGTTCGACCAGTTAAAAATATAATAGAGGAGTGACTATTTATTATCCAATCACCTTTTATTTATAACGGTGATAATGAAAATAAACAAAAAACATAATCTTATTGCTTATACTGTTAAAGCAACATTAACAGTCATCTCGCCTTTTATAAGATAAAGAAAATAAACAAATTTGTCTTTAATGAGATGATAATCAGATCAATATAAAACCTAATTCAACTAAATAAGCATTTCTTTATTCTTTTTTTGTATATAAGTTAACAAAATATCACTTCTTTTATTTCTATAAAGCGCTAACCTTGTTCTACTAAAGTAAATAAAGCTTATTCAAGGATATAAGATGACCACAATATTTGAAGATAACTCAACCTCTATTGGCAATACGCCCCTCGTAAGACTAAACCGTGTCACTAAAGGTAATGTTTTTGCTAAAATAGAATCAAGAAATCCTAGTGCGAGTATTAAGTGTCGCATTGGCGCAAATATGATCTGGGATGCCGAGAAAAAAGGATTATTAACGCCTGGTAAAGAAATTGTTGAGCCTACCAGTGGTAACACCGGCATAGCACTTGCGTTTGTTGCCGCCGCTCGTGGCTACGCCATCACGTTAACTATGCCACATACCATGAGTTTAGAGCGCAGAAAATTATTAGCCGCTTTAGGGGCAAAGCTTGAATTGACTGATGGTGCTAAAGGCATGAATGGTGCTATTGCTAAAGCTCAAGCAATTAAAGACTCAGATCCAGATAAGTACGTTTTATTGGGGCAATTCGAAAACCCTGCTAACCCAGAAATTCACGAAAAAACAACGGGTCCAGAAATCTGGGAAGCGACAGACGGTAACATCGACATATTTGTTGCTGGTGTTGGTACTGGTGGAACAATTACGGGTGTTAGTCGTTACATTAAAAATACCGCAGGAAAAAACATCATGTCTGTTGCGGTAGAGCCAACTGACTCTCCTGTTATTAGTCAAAAAATGGCCGGTGAAGAACTAACGCCAGGACCACACAAGATTCAAGGAATCGGTGCAGGTTTTATCCCAGGAAACCTAGACTTAAGCATGATTGATGCTGTTGAAAAAGTAACGAATGACGAAGCAATGGCAATGTGTCACCGCCTGATGAAAGAAGAAGGTATTCTTGCTGGTATCTCTTCTGGTGCTGCCGTTGTTGCTGCGAAACGTTTAGCTGAAAAACCAGAAAACGAAGGAAAAAATATTGTTGTTATTTTAGCAAGCTCTGCAGAGCGTTACCTGTCAAGCGCACTTTTTAGCGATGAATTCACTGATAAAGAACTTTTACAATAGCGTTAAAATTTAACGATAAAAAAAGACGCTTAGGCGTCTTTTTTTAAATGATTTTTATTTCAGATTTTGTTAATAAAATCAGCAATGCTAGCATGAATTAACTCACTGTGACTTACCGGCCCCATGTGTCCTGTTGGAAAGCTTTTATGCATCACATTAGGTAAACTAGCCGTAATTTTATTTGCCAATAATAAGCTTAATTCTGGGCTTTTTTCACCTGTCATCATTAGCGATTTGCATGTAATACGGTTTAGGTCTTTTAATGAGTATTTTTCTGAGGTTAATCCTTTAAAGTCTAAGCTTACTTTAGGCATATCTCTTGCCATTAAATCTTGCATCTTTTGTGGTAAAGCCCTAAAAAATCCAGCTTTGTTCCAAAAATTAGTAAATATCTCTGCCGCTTGATAACTGTCGCCAATAGCAACCTTACGAGCAAAGTTATCAGCTAACAATCTAGCTTCACTTCCTTGTTCTAGTAAATGAAAAGCGACCGGCTCATATAAAGATAGGCTCAATATTTTTTCTGGATTTTCAACAGCTAATTTTAACGCAATAGCGCCTCCGCAAGAATGGCCCACTAAATGAAAGGATTGATTTGGAGCGACATTCGCCAGAATTTTTTCAATACGATCAATTTCAATATCAAAATTATAATGTAGTTCATCTGCAACTTTATCTGCCTTCCCGTAACCGAGAATATCGATGTTAATTACTAAATAGTTAACATCAAGTAGCTTAACCAACGGCTGCCATTGTCTGGCTGAACTTAGCGAACTGTGAAGAAGTACAACAGGTGTTCCCTGCCCTGAAGTATAGACGCCTGTCGGCAAGTTATTTATCGTCATTACTGCTATTTTCTTTGGAATAATAAAGCATTATCAGCCTAATCTAACAAATGTCAAAATAAAGTGACGATTCGCCCTCCTCACGAAGACTTCAATATGTACGGCTATAAATGTTTACAAAGTAAAAAAATAAAACTTAACAATTTTGCTGACATTAAATTATTTAATGTGATAAAAAAAGGTCAACTCAAAATCTCACTATTACTAATGAAACTCAGTTTTCAAAAAATAGTGTGATAAAACAATTAAAATAAAAAGAGTCTTCATGGATATAAATCTTCAAGGTAAAAGCGCATTAGTCTGTGGTTCAAGTCAAGGTATTGGCAAGGCTTGTGCTATAGAGCTTGCTAATCTAGGCGCAAGTGTCACGCTATTTTCACGTAATCAAACAGCACTTGAACAAGTAAAAGCTGAACTCAATACTGAACAGGGTCAAAAGCATCAAGTGTTAGTGGCTGACTTCTCGAACACAGAACAAGTCAAAGAAGTGATTAATGATCATGTAAACTCTTTAGGTGGTTATGAAATATTAATCAATAATACCGGAGGCCCTGCACCTGGGCCGGCGAATGCAGCGAGTGTTGATGAATTTATTAACGCCTTTAATTTACACTTGGTATCGAACCATCATTTAGTGCAAGCGCTTATCCCTCATATGAAAGAAAAGCAATATGGCCGTATCATCAATGTTATTTCAACCTCAGTTAAACAACCCCTTAATGGCTTAGGTGTCTCTAATACGATTCGTGGCGCCGTTGCAAGTTGGGCAAAAACCTTAGCGAACGAATTAGGCGAGTTTGGTATTACCGTTAATAACGTATTACCAGGTGCAACAGCAACCGCACGTTTAGACGCGATAATTTCGGGTAAAGCGAAGAAGCAGAATATTTCAATTGAACAAGCCACACTTAATGAGAAAGCAATAATTCCTATGCGCCGTTTTGCTAAGCCAGAAGAGTTTGCAGCGGCCGCTGCTTTTCTAGCCTCTCCTGCAGCAGGTTACATCACCGGTATTAATTTACCCGTTGATGGCGGTAGAACCGCTTGTTTATAAACGTCCTTTAAATAAACGTCTAGAGGAATAAACAATGACGACTGCAAATAATATCATTGATAATTTCATTGATGGCGAATATCAAGCGCCCATCAATAATAACTATTTGGACAACATCGAACCCGCAACGGGTTTGGTTTATGGCAAAATACCCAGCAGTGATGGTGCTGATGTTGAACAAGCGGTAACTGCGGCTGAACAGGCACTTCCTGCTTGGCGCGCTTTGGACTTAGAGCAACGGGCTAATTACTTAATTGCTATTGCGCAAGAAATTGAACACCAGCTTGACCCATTGGCACTTGCCGAAGCAATTGACAATGGTAAACCGGTTTCTTTAGCGAGAATGGTAGATATTCCACGTGCGGCAAGTAACTTTAAATTCTTTGCTCATGCCTGTTCGCAATTCGCTAGTGAATCTCATGCGATTGCTCATACGGCAATCAATTACACCTTGCGCCAACCTGTTGGTATTGTCGGCTGTATTTCCCCTTGGAATTTACCGCTGTATTTATTTACTTGGAAAATAGCACCAGCACTTGCTGCAGGTAATTGCGTGATTGCTAAACCCTCTGAAATAACCCCAAAAACGGCAGCGATGCTCGGCGCTATTTGTCAAAAAATAGGTTTGCCTAAAGGTGTTTTAAATATATTACATGGAACAGGTGCAAGTGTTGGCGCTGCAATATGTAACCATCCAAAAGTGAAAGCTATTTCATTTACTGGCGGCTCTGCAACAGGTGCGGCAATAGCGACACAGCTTGCACCAAAATTTAAAAAGCTATCTTTAGAGCTTGGCGGGAAAAATCCAGCTTTAATTTTTGATGACTGTGATTTTGAAAATACCGTTGAAGAAGTTTTCCGCGCCAGCTTTGCCAACCAAGGTCAAATTTGTTTATGTGCTTCACGTTTATATATCCAGCGGGGCATATATGAGAAATTCAAAGCCGCATTAGTTGCAAAAGCACAAGCGCTTGTGCCACAAGACCCTTTACTTAATGAAACAAAAATGGGCGCGATTGTCTCCAAAACTCACTTGGAAAAAGTACTTGGCTATATTGATTTATCAAAAAAAGAAGGTGGTACTATTTTAGCGGGCGGTAAGCAAGTGCTATTGTCTGGTCGCTGTGAACAAGGTTATTTTTTACAACCCACTATCATTGAAGGCTTAAGTAATGATGCGAGTTGCAACCAGCAAGAGATATTTGGCCCTGTTATTACCTTACAAATATTTGATACTGACGAACAAGCACTGGCACTTGCCAACGAAAGCCAATATGGCTTAGCGGCGACTATTTGGACGCAAAACATTAATAGAGCACATCAACTCGCTGAACAAATAAATACTGGTATTGTGTGGATAAATTGTTGGTTACTGCGTGATTTACGAACGCCTTTTGGTGGTATGAATCATTCAGGTGTTGGCCGAGAAGGTGGTTTAGAAGCCATGCGATTTTTTACTGAACCCAAAAATGTATGCATAAAATACTCATAGGCTCAAACTAAACAATGAACCAAATTTGTCATAAATTTAAATCTTCAGGAGCAATATTTGCCAGCGTATTAGGCTGTAAATGGACGCTTATTTAACCTGCTTTCTCAGGAGTACTTTAGGGGTGGGGGCGAGAATTTCGAAATCCCCTACTCAGTCGTACTCAAGTCTACATGCAATTGAAATAAATGAAGAACAAAGGTCTTTGATTGATTTTTGTCTACACTTACAACCATAAAAATATATTAATTACATCAGGATCCCTTATGAGCGATGTTAAAATTAAAACGTCTTTGAACCCGAAAATAATCAACGCGGAACAAGCCCCAAAACCGGTAGGTTTATACCCTCACGCCCGACAAGTAGGCGATTTATTATTTCTTTCTGGTGTTGGCCCAAGAAAAGCCGGTTGCAAAGATATCCCAGGGGTTGAACTTGACGAGCAAGGTAAAATTAAAAGTTACGATATTGAAGCGCAATGCCATAGTGTCTTCACCAATATTCGCTTAATTCTTGAAGCGTCAAATGCAAACTGGATGGACTTGGTTGATGTCACCGTATTCTTAACCAATATGAATGACGACTTTGCCACCTACAATCGTATTTACGCAGAATACTTTGCTGATAACCAACCTTGTCGCACCACGGTTGAAATTAACAAATTACCAACGCCCATAGCCATTGAACTTAAATGTATCGCTGCGTTGAATCAACATAAAAAGCCTGATACTAAAACGACGGGGGAATAGTCATGTCAATGCTAAAAAACAGCATCGCTATGCCTTTTAATTTACATGCTTGGATTGATGAACATCGCCATTTACTTAAACCTCCAGTTTGTAATAAACAAATTTTTGAACAAGACAATTTTATTGTGATGATTGTCGGCGGCCCTAATAATCGTAACGATTATCACTATAACGAAACCCCTGAATTGTTTTATCAAATTGAAGGCGAAATGGTACTTTCAGTTATTGATGGTTCGGTTGAAAAGAATGATCATCATGATCCCGAAAATTTTCAGGATATAAAAATTAACGCTGGCGAGATATTCTTACTGCCTCCAAAAATGTTGCATTCCCCACAACGCTTTGCAAACAGCGTAGGTTTAGTGGTTGAACAAAAGCGAGCAAATAATCAAAAAGATGCACTTTATTGGTTTTGTCCTGACTGCAAAAAACAACTCTACACAGAAGCTTTTTGTCTCGACAATATAGAAACAGACTTACCTAAAGTATTCACCCATTTTTATGACACACCTGAAAATTGCACTTGTCAGCAATGTGGCACAACAGTGACGAAGGGATAAGTTATGTTAAAGATAGATATTCACACGCATATATTACCGAAGACCTGGCCTAATTTACGTGAAAAATACGGATACGGTGGTTTTGCTAGTTTAGACCATCATAAATGTGGCTGTGCCCGAATGATGGTTGATGAAAAGTTTTTTCGTGAAATAGACCATAATTGTTGGGACCCTAAAGTTCGACTTGACGACTGTAAAAAGCACCATGTAGACGTACAAGTACTTTCAACGGTTCCTGTGATGTTTAATTACTGGGCAAAACCTAAAGATACTCTAGATTTATCGATGTATTTGAATGATCACATTGCCAGCATTGTTAACGACCACCCTAAGCGTTTTGTAGGATTAGGTACTTTACCGATGCAATCGCCAGATCTTGCAATAAAAGAGCTGGAACGTTGCATGAAAATTGGTTTAGCGGGCATTCAAATTGGTTCTCATATTAATGAATGGAATTTAGACCAAAAAGAGTTATTTCCTATTTTTGAAGCCGCACAAGATTTAGGCGCTGCTGTTTTTGTTCATCCATGGGACATGATGGCGAAAGAAAAAATGCCTAAATATTGGTTACCCTGGCTTGTTGGTATGCCTGCGGAGTCAAGCTTAGCGATATGTTCGATGATCTTTGGCGGCGTACTACAACGTTTACCTAAACTTAAAATAGCCTTTGCTCATGGTGGTGGCTCATTTCCGTCTACAATTGGTCGTATTGAACACGGTTTTAATGTTCGTCCTGATTTATGTGCGGTTGACTGTTCTATTAACCCACGAGATTTTCTTCCGCAAATTTATCTAGATTCATTAGTACATGATGAATTAGCACTGAAATATTTAGTCGATTTGATGGGGCCAGACAATATTGCCTTGGGTACTGATTACCCATTTCCATTGGGTGAATTAGAACCAGGAAAGCTTATCGAGAATAGTCAGTTTTCTGATGATATTAAAGAAAAGTTACTGCATGGCTCAGCGCTTAAATGGTTAGGATTATCAAAAGAGCAATTTTTATGAGTATAGCGAACACGAAAGTTAACGTAAAAAATAGCACGATAAAAATAACCATAGAACTTCAAAATGCTAGTTATCAAGTCAATATAGCAAACTCATGGTCATTGGCTATTCCTGTTAACTTTAATCAACCAACGCAACAACCTAATCACTTTTCTGCAAATACGGCTCTAGCCAGTCCAATGCAAGTGGGGGATTTTATTGGTGATACGAAACAAGGTGGCAGTTGCAATGTAAATGAATTGACGATTAATCCGCATTGTAATGGCACTCATACCGAATCTATCGCACATATTTGTGATTTTTCGATGAACACTCATGCTGTCAGTAACCGTATAAATAATGAAACGCAGGTAAAGACATTAGCAGAACTTAACTTACCCGCGTTAATGCCCTGTGCTGTAATATCATTAACACCTGAATTAGCGATAGAAAGTAAGGAGAATTACAGCCCTGACTTTTCTAAGCATGATGTCATCATCAGCAAATCTGCACTTAAGAAAGCACTTGTTGATTATCACAATGAGCAATTACAAGCGTTGGTTATTCGAAGTTTGCCAAATAACAGTAGCAAAAAACAACAAGCTTATAACAGTGAGAACCAACCTGCTTTTTTCAGTCGTGAAGCCATTTTATATTTGAATGAACGCGGTGTTGAACACCTAATAGTAGATCTACCATCAATTGACCGCTTGCATGATGAGGGATTAATGACTTGTCATCATTTATTTTGGCAAGTTAATGAAGGTAGTCAGCAAGTAAACGAAAATAGCTTAGTGAATAAGACGATTACCGAAATAGCGTTTATTGATAATGAGATCCCTGATGACTTTTATTTTATCAATATTCAAACACCTGCTTTTCATAATGATGCAGCACCAAGTCGCCCTGTCTTATTTTCAGCAAAAGAATTTAATGCTAAAGAAATGAGTAAATAACTTATGACTATTACTAATAAAACAATAAAAAATAATAAAACGACATTAGCATACGCCCAAGAACTTGACCTTAATGATCCGTTAGCGAAAATACGCGACCAGTTTTCCATTCCTAAACAAGCCAGTGGTCAAGATGAGTACTACTTCACAGGAAATTCTCTTGGTTTACAGCCAAAGCTCGCCAGAGAATATGTCATTGAATTACTTGACTCTTGGGGACAACGAGGCGTAAAAGGTCATTTTGAAGGTGACTTCCCTTGGATGCCCTATCACGAACTTTTAACCGAGCAATCAGCATTATTAGTGGGTGGTAAAAATGAAGAAGTGGTGATGATGAATTCATTAACCACAAACTTACATTTAATGATGGTGAGTTTTTATCAACCCCAAGGTAAACGTACTAAAATACTGATTGAAGATCACGCGTTCCCTTCTGATCATTACGCCGTGGAATCTCAACTAAAACATCACAAACAAGATGTTGGTAAGAATATGCAGCTGTGGACACCAAGAGCAGGCGAAGAGCTATTAAATCATGATGATTTGTATCAAATAATTGAACAACAAGGCGATGAAATAGCACTAATATTATTACCGGGCGTTCAGTACTACACTGGCCAAGTGCTGGATATGAAAACCATCACAGAAAAGGCGCACGCGAAAGGTATCATGGTGGGTTTTGATTTAGCCCACGCCGTTGGCAACATCGAAATGGAACTGCATAACTGGCAAGTAGACTTTGCATGTTGGTGCAGTTACAAATATTTAAACAGTGGTGCAGGCTCTGTTGCTGGTTGTTTTGTTCATGAAATCCATAGCACTAATTCAAACAGTGAAACGCAAGTGAACCGCTTTGCGGGTTGGTGGGGACACGACAAGTCAACCCGATTTAAAATGGAAAACAATTTTAAGCCTATTGCTAGTGCTGAAGGTTGGCAATTATCAAATCCTCCTGTGTTGTCATTAGCCGCCATTCGCGGGTCACTTGATACCATAAAAATGGCAGGTGGGATCAGAGAGCTTCGCAAAAAATCAGTCAAGCTTACCCAATATATGACCGAATTAATCGCCAGTGAACTCGGCGATAAAATTCGTATTATCACCCCCAGCAACCAAGCTGAACGGGGTTGTCAGTTATCGTTAATGATTAATGTTAAAGGCCTTGACGGCAAAGCTATGTTTAACGCATTAGAAGAAAATGGCGTAACCACAGATTGGCGTGAACCCAATGTTATTCGAGTGGCTCCTGTGCCACTTTACAATCAGTTCCAAGATATTTATCACTTTGTCCGACTTTTAAAGGAGTGTTTACAATGAGCGTAAATGTTATATCTAAACCTGCCAATGAAACTAACATCACGGTAGCTGGAGCTGGTCCTATTGGCGCACTGCTTGCAATAATACTCGCTCGAAAAGGCTATAATATTAATTTATTTGAATCTCGCCCAGATTCTCGCCAGCATGACATATACCAAGGAAAGTCGATTAACATTGCCCTATCAGACCGTGGTTGGCTAGCCTTAGAAGCCGTTGGTATTGCTGAAAAAGTGCGTAAAGAAGCGCTTCCTATGAAAAAACGTGTCATGCATGGCGTTGATGGAACGATAACAGAACAAGCTTATGGAAAAGACGACCAAGCTATTTGGTCGGTATCGCGCGCGGGGATTAATGAACAATTACTTAATTTGGCAGAAAAAGAAGCAAACGTAGCGTTGCACTTTGAAAAAAGACTTACTCATGTTGACTTTACTACAGGGTGTTCATCTTTCAGCTTTGATGTCGCACAAAGTAAAGGTCATATTGAAATTGACGCTGATTATATTTTTGGCGCCGACGGTGCTTTTTCAAAAGTGCGCCGCCTTGCCCAAGAAACGCCACGTTTTAGCTATAGCCAATCTTTCATGCCTCAGTCTTATATCGAATTAACGATCCCAGCAAACGAAAACGAAACAGGGGATTCGCGCTTTAAAATGGAAAAAGAAGCTCTGCATATTTGGCCAAGAAAAGATTTTATGCTTATAGCTCTGCCCAACCCTGATGGTTCGTTCACTTGTACATTGTTTATGAATTATGAAAGTAAACATGAAGGGGAACATTCATTTTGCAACTTAACAGAAAGAAGTCATGTCATTAAATTTTTCAACGAAAATTTTGCTGATGCAATGCCGATATTAGCAGACCCCATCGACGACTTTATGTCCAAGAAAGCTAGCCCACTCTTTTTAGTTAAAGTAGACCCTTGGGTGATCAACAATAAAGTCGCATTAATTGGTGATGCTGCCCATGCAATGGTGCCTTATTACGGTCAAGGCATGAACTGTGGTTTTGAAGATTGCCGAGATCTTGGTGAAATTATTGATCAATATAAAGGTCAATGGTCTGATATTTTTCCTGCTTATCAAAAACAGCGAAAAATAAATGCGGATGCTATTACTGAATTAGCTCAGCGTAATTTTGTTGAAATGAGTGAGCTCTCTGGTGACAGTAATTTTCTATTGCAGAAAAAAATTGAAGCTAAATTTCATCAACTTCATCCTGAGCTTTGGGTGCCACTTTATTCTATGGTAACCTTTTGCCCACAATTGCCTTATTCGCAAGCATTAGCAATCGGTGATCAGCAAAAATTAATTATGGCTGAAATAATGCAAATTCCCAACATAAATACATGCTGGGAAGACGACTTTATTTACCAAAAACTTCGACAACTTGTCTGTGCACAAGATAAAAACAAGGGAAATCACCATGTCTAATTCAGGCTGCCCTTTTAGTGGTGATGCAAATAAACGTGAACTAGAGCAAGATATTCATACCGATTTCAAGGATGATATGTCTTATAGCGATTACTTGCAGCTTGATCAGATATTATCAGCTCAGCAACAGTTATCGAACGAGCATGATGAAATGTTGTTTATTGTTATCCACCAAAGTAGCGAACTATGGCTAAAACTTGCTGGGCATGAATTAGCCAAAGCGCTGGAATGTTTACGCGCGAATGATTTTGGTCCTGCATTTAAAGTTATCGCCCGCGTAAAACAAATATTCATCCAGCTGACCCAGTCATGGAATATTCTGTCAACTCTTACCCCCGTTGATTATTTGAAGTTTCGTGATGATTTAGGCCGTTCATCAGGCTTTCAATCGCACGGTTATCGAAAGCTAGAATTCCTTCTCGGTAATAAAAACAGTGACATGCTCAAAGTACACAAACAAAATAATAAAGCTTATCAAGAACTAAAGTTATTACTCAATAGTCCAAGTCTATATGACGAAGTCATTGTTACATTAGTGAAAGCAGGCTTTAACATTGACGATTGCGTGCTCAATAGAGATGTGACTCAAGCTTACCAAAGTAATGAAAGTGTCGTAAAAGCATGGTTAGCGGTCTATCAACAACCTGAGAAGTATTTTGAATTATACGAACTGGCCGAGAAATTGGTTGATATCGAAGATTCTTTTCAACAATGGCGTTTTAAACACATGTACACCGTACAACGCATTATTGGCTATAAAGCAGGAACTGGAGGTTCTTCTGGGGTAAGTTTTTTAAAAAAAGCGTTAGAGGTTAGCTTTTTTCCTGAGTTATTTGAAGTGCGAACACATTTATAGAGCGGCTTAGCTTCAAATTAGGAACAGATATAAAAATGCACTCATCAACTGAGTGCATTTTTTATTGGCTAAAATTAACGATTAATTTTTTACAGCATTAATCTCTAAATTTTTATTACCGTCTTTTTCGCGTTTTTTACGGGCTTTCTCAGACTTCAATTGCATCTGTTGTTTTTGCAACGATGAAATATCTCGTGGCATAGGTTTACGAGGCATACGCTCGTCAGCCATTGCCGCTTTATATAAGAATCCCGCAAGGATAACTGAGGCTTGTTTTAAATCAGCTTCTACGACATGGTCAATCGAGTCAATGTGGGTATGATGTAAACGAGAGCCATAATCTAACTTGTCTTGAATAAACTGGAAACCGGGTAAGCCAACATCATCAAAAGACTCATGGTCAGTACCACCGGTACTTTTATTCGTAACCGTACCTGTGCTTAGATCACTATAAGGACTAAACCAATTGCTAAATATTGATTTTGCCGCAACATTACCCTCAGTATAGATACCTCTGAAACGGCCACTGCCGTTATCCATATTGAAATACACCGAGAATTTTTCATGATCGGCTTTAGTTTCAATAGGCCAACCTTGGTCTTTCCATAGGTAACTTGGCAGTGCTTGTTCATTCTTATCACTTGGTTTAGGACGAGTCGCAAAGTGTTCCTCAACATAAGATGATGAACCAAAAAGGCCTTGCTCTTCACCAGACCACAACGCTATTCGTATAGTACGTTTAGGTTTAAAATCTAGTGCTTGAAGAATACGAACTGCTTCCATAGACACGGCAACGCCAGCACCATTATCTACAGCACCATCACTGGCATGCCAAGAGTCTAAGTGGCCACCGACCATAACAATTTCAGGATTTTCATCACTGCCTGGGATCTCTGCAATGGTATTATAAGCGTTACGGTCTTCATCATAAAAACGTGCATCAATATTGAGTGACAATTTTGGTGTTTTGCCGTTATCAATCATACGAGACAATGAGTTGTAATGCTCAGCTTCAATAATCATCGCAGGTACCGGAAATGTTTTCCCTACACGATGGTCACTACCAAAAACGTTAATTAAACCACCTTGTCGCCAACTACGATATATAACACCCGCAACTTTTTCATCTTTTAAAAATGTATTTAATGACTTACGGAAATTATAACGCTGCATCGCGCTATCTCGTCGGTCAGCCGAAACCCAAGGAGAATGACTTGGCGAGCTCATCACATCAAAATCTTTTAGTTTGGAAAGCTCTCCAGAGTCATAACGTTTGAAGACACTATTTTCAGGCGCATCAATATTTTTTCCTGCGCCCATCATGATAATTTTACCTTTAAGCTTACCTTTATATTGTGCTAAGTCTGCAACTGAACTGGCATCAAAAATAACAACATCGCCTTTTACTTCTCCTTTGGTTCCTGGTGTCCAAGCAACAGGGATACCATGTAAAGAAACTTCACGAGGACTTAAAACATCGATTGAAGCAGAGTCATGTGACCAACCTCTACCAAACTCAAAAGGGTCTAAGTAAGCATTTTTTAGTCCCCAACCTTTAAGTTTTTCTAAGGTCCAGTCATTCGCTTTTTTCATTTGAGGTGAGCCTGATAAACGTGGCCCTATTTGGTCAGTAAGTTGTTCTAAGGTGTGCATAACTTCAGAATTATAAAAGCCTTCTGCTCTTATTTTATTGGCCATATCTAAATCATCACTTGCGTAAGCAGTCGATAAAGAAAGACATAATAAAGATAACCCGAATTTTTTCATTATTGTTCCCTAATTATTATATTTTTTGTCATCGTTAATTTAGTACAAAAAAATAGAATAAAAAAGACGGATAAGACGAAATCCATTGAATTAGAGACCATTGGTTTTAGAAGATAAAATATCCTGACACTATAAAAATATCAGCATATTTGTTTATTTGTTGCAAACCGACAACAACCCACATAAAACCAATAAAAATCAACAAATTAAATTAATCATATAAAAATAAAATATCGAATTTATTGAAATTAGACTATGGTACAATTTATAAAAATAAATACTTTCTATTTAGAAGTTTGTATAATTTCGACTAACCTAATAAGTATTAAAATAACAATAAAACTCAGTTTACATAAAAAACATCGCACTCTTGGAGAAAATTAATGAATTTGTTCAAAAATTCCGCTTTAGCTACAGCCGTTAAACTTGCTGTATTAACATCATCAGTTGGATATTCTGCAGCGACTTTAGCTGAAGAAGTAAAAGAAAAAGTTGTTGGCCTAGAAATCATTGAAGTAACAGCCCGTAAAAGAGTAGAAAACGTTCAAGAAGTTCCTGTAGCTATTAGTGCGCTCCAAGGTGAAAAGCTGAATGTATTAAGTTCTGCCGCTATGGACATTCGTTTTTTAAATGCCCGCGTGCCGAGTCTTTCTGTTGAATCTTCTTTTGGTCGTACTTTTCCACGCTTTTATATGCGTGGTTTAGGTAATTCTGATTTTGATTTAAATGCATCACAGCCGGTTTCTTTAGTCGTTGATGAAGTTGTTCAAGAAAACCCAATTTTGAAAGGTTTTCCAGTATTTGATGTTGGCCGCGTAGAAGTGTTACGTGGTCCACAAGGTACACTATTTGGTCGTAACACACCTGCCGGTTTAATTAAGTTTGAATCAGTAAAACCATCACAAGATTTTGATGGTTTTGGCTCACTTTCATACGGTAGTAAAAATACTACCGATATGCGTGCTGCTGTTGGAGGTGGTTTAACCGATAAATTATCTGCTCGTGTTTCGTTACTCAATCAAACTAGAGATGACTACATAGATAATCAAGCACCCGGTTTTGAACAAAAAGAAGTTTTAGGCGGCTACACTGACAAAGCGGCTCGTATTCAATTTCTTTATGAAGATGACGCTTTCACCGCATTATTTAATTACCACATGCGCGACTTGGACGGCAAACCTGTTGCTTTTTATGCCAATGCTTTTAAACCTGGAAGTAACGAACTGGTTAATAATTTTGAAAGAGATACTGTTTACCATGACTCTGCATCAAGAGCGACACAACAAGTTGAAACCGAAGGCGGCAGTTTAAAATTAGAATTTGAATTAGGTGAATTTACCCTAACGTCAATTTCAGGTTATGAAAGTGCCGAGTTGTACTCGCGTGCCGATGTTGATGGTGGTTATGGTGCAACCGCTGATTATTTCCCTGGCGCTTCTGGACCAGGCACAATAGGTGTTGAATCAGAAACCGCAGATGCTATTCCAGACCATGAGCAACTAACACAAGAAATTCGCCTATCAAGTAATTTTGACGGTCAGTTCAACTATCAGGTAGGCGCTTTTTACTTTAACGAAGATTTAACCATTGAAAGCTTTGCCTTCGATCCTTTATTTAGCGGTGGCGCCCAAACCGGTTATGTTATTCAAGAGCAAGAAACGACTGCATGGGCTGTTTTTGGTTCGTTTGATTATGACTATAACGACAAAACCTCAGTAACGTTTGGCTTACGTTATTCTGATGATGACAAAGACTATAGCAACCAAAGAACTAAATCACCTTTATCATTTTTAGGTTTCCCTGATGCTGTCTCTGGTGAAGTAAACCCAAGCGATTCACATGTTAGCTGGGATATCAGTGTTACGCATAAATATACCGATGACATAAACTTATATGCACGCATTGCCGACACGTTTAGAGCGCCAAGTATTCAAGGACGTTCGTTATTTGCTTTTGGAAATGGTATTTCTGTTGCTGACTCAGAAACTATTTTATCTTTAGAAACGGGTGTTAAATCTGATATTTTAGACGGCTTTGGTCGTATTAATGCCTCGGTCTTTTATTTTACCATGGATGATCAGCAACTAACCTCTGTTGGTGGTGGTGGCAATACCGCGAGTTTACTTAACGCTGAAGAAACAACCGGCTACGGTTTTGAAATTGATTCAGAATTTATGCTAACCGATAATTGGTGGTTAACGGCGAGTGTCAGTTATAACAATACCGAAATAAATGACAGTGACTTAGCCGTCGCTGCTTGTAGGTTATGTACTATTACCGATAATTTCTACACCGATGATTTGGGTAGTAGATTTGCCGAAGTAGACGGTAATAGCTTACCACATGCGCCAGAGTGGATTTTTAACTTTACCTTACGTTATTCTGTTGAAGTTGCTGATGGTGAATTCTATGCTTACACTGATTGGTCTTACCGAGATGACATTAGTTTCTTTTTGTATGAATCAAAAGAATTTAATGGAAAATCATTATTTGAAGGTGGCGCACGTACCGGTTATACCTGGGACGGTGATAACAAAGAATATGAAGTTGCCTTATTTGTTCGTAACATAACGGATGAGCAAATCGCTATTGGCGCTGTAGACTTTAGTAACAATACCGCTATTGTTAATGAAGAACGCTTTTTTGGCGCTGAATTTAAAGTTAATTTCTATTAAGCTAAACGCATAATATTAATGATAAAGGCGACTATGATTAGTCGCCTTTTTTATTGTTAATGCCAAGGTAAAAGGCTAAGCAACGTCAGAAATTCAGGCCTTAGTAAGCTAATTTAAAAAGTAATTCTCCTAAGTCGGGTTGCCACTGAAAATCTTTTAATTTAATTCTGCATCCAATAATCACAACTTGTTCGTCTTGAAGTAGATTTCTTTGTTTGGCAAAAAGTTCACTATCAACGGGGAATGAAATTTTTCCCTGAGAATTAATCACTCTATGCCAAGGTACATTTTTCCCTTTCCAACCATTATCAGGTATTTTTCCTAACGCTTTTCCAACGAGCCTTGCTTTACCAGGTAAGCCGGCTAAATCAGCTATTTGACCATAACAAGCCACCTTTGAATACGGGATCGCTTGTACCGTTTGCCAAATACGTTGGTAATTAGCGTTAGGTGGTGGTTGATTTTTTAACATTGCCTACATCCATATAATTTAAACGGTTTAATTGCTTCGGTAACATCCATAAAAAAATGATCTTTAGATGATAATAATTGATGAAAAGTAGCCGTTATATTTTTATGATCGACAGATGTTAATTCATTCATTAAAGGCTCTATATTTTCCAAAGTTAAACTATTATAACTGCCTGCTGGTATATTAAAAAATAAGTCAGTTTTATTTTTAAGTCGTAAATAGCCTGTCAGTTAATCTATAGGCAGACATAGCCTAACAACAAAACTTTACCCCTATTGAAAGACATCTTTTTTGTGTATAATCGCGCGCAATTGACACACCAGCTTAAATGCACGACCAAGGATTATCCTATACTTACAGCAAATAATATCACCCAACAATTTGGCGCAAAACCGCTTTTTGAAAATATTTCACAAAAATTTGGTGGCGGTAACCGTTACGGTTTAATTGGTGCAAATGGTTGTGGTAAATCAACACTAATAAAAATATTAGGTGGTGATTTAGAGCAAACCTCTGGAAATGTTAGTTTAGACACTAACGAACGTTTAGGTAAATTGAGCCAAGACCAGTTCGCTTTTGAACACTTCAGTGTTATCGATACGGTTATCATGGGTCACACCGAATTATGGGCTGTAAAAGAAGAGCGTGACCGCATCTATGCTTTGCCTGAAATGAGCGAAGCAGACGGCATGAAAGTCGGCGATTTAGAATCTGAATATGCTGAGATGGACGGTTACAGTGCTGAAGCGCGCGCTGGCGAATTATTAATGGGTGTTGGCATTCCTATTGATCAACACTATGGTTTAATGAGCGAAATAGCGCCTGGCTTCAAACTACGTATTTTATTAGCACAAGCGTTATTCTCAGATCCAGATATATTATTACTCGATGAACCAACCAACAACCTTGATATTCATACTATTCAATGGTTAGAAGAAACATTGAATGCACGTGATTCAACCATGATCATTATTTCGCATGATAGACATTTCTTGAATAGTGTTTGCACGCATATGGCTGATTTAGATTACGGTGAACTTAGAGTTTTCCCAGGTAACTACGACGAATATATGCTTGCGGCCACTCAAGCTCGCGCTAATTTACTTGCTGACAATGCTAAGAAAAAAGCACAGATTGGTGAGCTTCAAGCATTCGTTGCACGCTTTTCAGCGAATGCTTCAAAAGCGAAACAAGCCACTTCTCGCGCTAAACGCATAGATAAAATTCAGCTTGAAGACGTAAAACCTTCAAGCCGTACCAATCCATTTATTCGTTTTGAGCAAGAAAAGAAGCTATTTCGTAATGCTTTAGTCATTGAGAAATTAAACAAGCACTTTGATGATGCGCATATTTTAAAAGATATTTCTATGCTGGCTGAGGTCGGTGAACGTATTGCCGTAATTGGTGAGAATGGCATAGGTAAAACAACCTTTTTACGAACGTTATTAAGCGAAGTCGGCTACGAGTCAACGTCGGGAGAATTTACTTGGTCTGAAAATGCTAATATTGGTTATTACGCACAAGATCATGAGTTTGAATTTGAAAATGACATGACATTATTCGAATGGATGAGCCAATGGCGCCAACCTACTGACGACGAACAAGCTGTACGTGGTTATTTAGGACGATTATTATTTTCTGCCGATGATATTCTAAAATCAGTTAAAATATTATCCGGTGGCGAGAAAGGTAGAATGCTTTTTGGCAAACTGATGATGCAGTTACCTAATATCCTTGTAATGGACGAACCAACCAACCACATGGATATGGAGTCTATTGAATCGCTTAATATGGCTTTGGAAAATTACGAAGGCACCTTGGTATTTGTTAGCCATGACCGTGAATTTGTTTCAAGCTTAGCAACACGTATTATCGAATTAACCAAAGACGGTTATATAGACTTTGCCGGTACTTATGATGAGTACTTAGCAAGTCAAGCGTAGACGCAAATAACACCGTCTATACCAATAGATAAAACACTGATCAAAGAGTGTTTTATCTATAACTTCCCCTCCCCATTTTAGATTAAGGAATTCCTTTGCTCAGTTATCGTCATGCTTTTCACGCAGGAAACTTCGCTGATGTTTTAAAACATTCAGTGTTAACACTCGTACTTGAATATATGGTGCGAAAAGATAAAGGCTTTACTTATATTGATAGCCATTCTGGTGCAGGTATGTATTCGCTCAACGATGAATATGCACAGAAAACAGGTGAATACAAAGACGGCATTGCTAAAATTCTTAATGCGGTAAGTGATGAAAATTTCCCTGAGGCATTAACGCCTTATGTTGAATTATTGCAACAATTAAACGCTGAAAATAGCGAGTTAGAAATTTACCCAGGGTCGCCAGGTATTGCCAAAAAACTGATGCGCCGCCAAGACAGTGCTCACTTATTTGAGTTACATCCTACCGACATTCAACATTTGACTGAATTCTGTACGCGTTGGAATAAGTCACATGTAAAACAGTCTGATGGTTATCAAGGTATATTAGGCTTAGTGCCACCGCCAAGCCGTCGAGGCGTTGTACTTATCGACCCACCTTATGAATTAAAAGAAGATTACGCTAAAGCGGTTAAGACTATCGTAAAAGCGTATAAAAAATTCAATTCTGGTACCTATATCCTCTGGTATCCGGTGGTTACCCGTGAACGAATTAACGCCATGGAAACAGATTTTTCACGCAGCGAAGTAAAAAATTTACTGCAAGTTGAGTTTTGTTTACATGCCGACAGTGATAAATATGGGATGACTGGTACGGGGTTATTTATTGTTAATCCTCCTTGGCAGTTAAAAAAACAACTAGAAGAAATACTTCCTTTTATGAAAGCAAAGCTAGGTGAAGCTAGCACAAGCTTTACTTTACAACAGCTTATTGCTGAATAATACACTGCTGAACTACACTTTATATAACGATATAACGCAATACCTTGCACTGTAAAGCACCCACTTAAGGAAAATGATGAAGCCAATAGTCTTAATAACAGGTGGTAGTCGAGGCATTGGCGCTGCAACAGCAAAAAACCTTGCTCAGCAAGGATATCGTGTTTGTATTAATTATCGTTCAAATGAAGATACTGCCAATAAGCTTGTCGCTGATATAAAAAAAGACGGTGGTGAAGCCATCGCAATACAAGCCGACGTAAGTGATGAACAAGCTGTGATAATGCTTTTCAAAATTATTGATGAAAAAGTGGGTGCACTAACGCATTTAGTCAATAATGCGGGTATTTTATTGCCGCAAATGAAAGTAACAGAGATGTCGGCACAGCGTATTAATAAAATGCTCGCGACCAATGTGACCAGTTACTTTCTCTGCGCAAAAGAAGCGATAAAACGTATGAAAGACGGTGGCGCTATTGTCAATGTATCTTCAGCCGCGGCAAGGCTAGGAGCCCCTAATGAATATGTAGATTATGCTGCATCTAAAGGTGCCATCGATACCTTTACAACGGGATTATCGTTGGAAGTGGCAAGTCTAAATATACGTGTTAACGGGGTGCGCCCTGGGTTTATTCATACCGATATGCATGCTGACGGTGGAGAGCCAAACAGAATAGAACGCGTTAAAGGCCTTATTCCTCTGCAACGAGGTGGTAAACCAGAAGAAGTTGCTAGTGCTATTGCTTTTTTGTTGTCTGAACAAGCGTCCTATATTACAGGGTCTTTTATCGAACTTGCCGGCGGTAAATAAGTTTTACAAAGCTCTATATCTATTGGCACCACTGAACGTGCTCAAGTCGTTAAACCTCACACCATTTTCTCTCATCACTTTATGCGCTGTACTCGCTAACATTTGGCGCAAATAAAAAGGTTGCTGCACGACAAAATGATGAATCGCATGTGTGCCAGCAAAATTAAAAGTAAAAAGGTTCAGTGGCCAAATAACGATCCCTTTAAATATTTGCGTTTGCTGTAATACACTCTTAACGCCACCGTAGTAATGCAAATAAGACGTCACTAGGTTTAAGCAGCCAGACCGTAAAAAATTAGGCGCGATAATAATTACCATCATAAGGTTACTTAATTCAATAAATGTCAGCAACCATTGAGGATAGACATACGCACTCGGCATGAAAAAATGGATACTGTGAAATAAAAGGAAACTATAACCGAAAATATAATAAAAAATTGTCAATGGGAAGCCCGCATTAAAAACCGTTAAAAAGCTAAAAAATTTCACCTCTTTATTCAGTTTATCTCTTTGCAAAACCAAACCGAGTAAACCATCAAACATAACGATAAAACGTACCAATAGATTCGCAATACCATTACCAACAAGTCGCTCCTCTAAATCTTGCGCTGTGCCAGAAGTCTTATGATGTTGTAAATGAATTTTTCGACGATACCATGGGTTAATCGTACTGGGACGCATTAACCAAACGACAGTCATCATAAAATTATGCATAAAGGGGTTATGGCGAAAATACAGTTTATGAATTAAGTCATGCTCTAATTCATGTGATATGGAGGCAAAAATGGCAGCCAAGATAATACAAAGCCATGCAGGAATAAAGGCATAATAATAGAGGGCTGCACTTGAAGCCATTCCACAAAATGAAACAATAAGTATGATTAATCCGATACTGTCTTGTTTATTGAGTAAGGAATATTTTTGTCGTAAACGGTCTTCTTCCGCTTTAACACTCGACACTATGTTTCTAATTTTTTGAGCGTCTGTTTGTACTTTCATTTTTAAACAACCGATGTTTATATTCAGACGATCATGATAAACCGAGTCAGTAACCGTCTTTATTTTTCATCAATACATTCATCGTATGAAGAGACAATATTTTTAAATCATATTTAAAAACACTTCATAATATGAATGCTTTATAACACGATGTACTTAATTTTCTTCAGAACCACTCTCTATGTCACTGGCGGGTAAAATAGCTTTCTTACGTAGTACAGGTAACTCACCAACATCTTGTGCAACAAAAACTCTCTTTATCACTTTTTTAGTTTGAGTGTTTTTACTTTGCTCACGCGTTTTCACTGCTGATTTTGTTTTAACAGCTACTTTAGCTTTTTTAGGTTTGATACCTTTAAACTTAGCTTTTAAACCATCAATAACATCAAAGTTAAAGGTTTGCTGTAAAAAACCTTCAACATTTTTGAAACTGATCCAGTCTTTAGGGCCAACAAATGAGATAGCATCACCTGTACTTCCCGCTCGGCCTGTACGACCAATGCGGTGAACAAATTCTTCAGTGTGTTTTGGCATATCGAAATTGAATACATGTGAGACATTCACCAAGTCTAAGCCCCGAGAAGCTAAATCAGTGGTGATCAATATTTTTTGTTGCCCCTTACTAAAACCGTCCATTATTTGATTACGCTGACCTTGATTAAGCTCGCCACTTAAGGCAACCGTACTTAATCCCTGCTCGGTGAGCAACTTTGATAGTCGGTCAGTGTCACTGCGCGTAGCAGTAAAAATAATAACTTGTTGGTAGGTTTCTGTTTTCAAAAAGTGTTCTAGTAAGTCTTGCTTATGGTCTAAGTTGTCGCATAGATAAAAGCGTTTAGTAATGTCTTTGTGCTCGGTATGTGCGGAACCTATGGCAATGCGTTTTGGTTTTTTTAATAACGCCAGTGCGAATTCATTCACTTGTGCGTGATCTAATGTCGCTGAAAACATCAATGTTTGGCGTTTTCGATGATCGGCTGCGCTATTAATTTGTTTTAATTGTTTTGAAAAGCCAAGATCTAACATTCGATCAGCTTCATCGAGAATAAGAAGCTCTAAGCCCTTTAAATAAAAATGACCTTGCGATAGGTGATCAGCTAACCTGCCTGGTGTAGCGACAATAAAATGAGGGTCTTTCTCTAGCGTTTTTACTTGATCATTAAAGTTTTCACCCCCTAATATAAGCACCGCTTTAAATTGCGAGCCTGTGGTAAATAAACGTAACTGAGTAAAAACTTGTTTTGCTAACTCGCGCGTTGGCATAAGAATCAGTACACGAGGATCACGTTTAGATAATGCCCTATTTCGAATTAAACGTTGCATAGCAGGAATGATAAACGCTAAGGTTTTTCCTGAACCTGTTTTTGACGAAGCAATTAAATCATGCCCAGCCATTGCAGCAGGAATAGCTTGCTGCTGAATTTCTGTCGGCTCTAAAAAACCTAAATGCTCAACCGTTGACATTAAACGACTGTCTAAACCAAAATCTGAAAACTGCAAACTACACTCCAAAACAAGACCAATAAAAACACCGTCATTATACCCTGCTATCAACAAGAATGGCGTATAGTATTTCTATCGGTTAGGTAAAAAAATAAAAAATCTAAAAAAGAGCCAAAATCTGTGCAACTTAACACCGTATTAAACATGTTCGTCGCGTAACCAATCAACATAACCGACAAAAAAGTGCTGCCAAAAGTCGTTGGTTTGCGAAAATTCAACCAGTTGCTTGCCAAAGGATTCTAATACCTGGAGATCAAAAATACAGTTATCGTCAGGAAGATACATTGCTGACTTTTGTTCGCATTGCTGATAAATTGCCGTTAAACACTTTTCAAAGCCATCCAAGGAAGCACTAACGAGTGTGGTTTGCCATTGATTTTCCTCTTCGGCAACTGCAGTATAAACGGCTAAGTGTTCGTCAGCAAAATCAATAAAATAGGGATCGCCTAATTCGGTATCTGTGGCAATAACAAACCATGAGCTTTGCCAATTACCAACATCACTATTAACTAAACTCGCTCCTTTTTTATCGATAGCGTAGCCAATTTGTGCTTTTTTCAGTACGGCGGTTTTAGTGATAACACTAAAACCTTGTGGACCAAAAAAAACCTCTTTATGTTCAAAAGCCTTTAATCTATTTAATAGTTCACTTTGGTTCATATTTTATCTCGCCCTTTTCAATACAATAAGGCCGTTGATAGCTAACCATCAACGACCTTATATTTTGTTAAAATAAAACTTTATATAATTAGCTATTAGCTATTCTTGCTTCAACCACTTCAATAGCATGGTCAATACGGGCAAGTACTTTATCTTTATCCAATAAAGCCAAAGTAATATCTAAAGACGGTGAATTTCCACCACCAGTAGCCGCAACACGCAATGGCATACCCACTTTACCCATACCGACTTCAAGCTCTGTGGCTGTATCGTTAATTGCGGCATGAATGAGTTCAGGTGACCATTCGCTTAAGGCGGCAAGTTTAGCTTTCACGAGAATAAGTGGCTCTTTAACAACAGGGCGTAAATGCTTTTTAACAGCAGAAGCGTCTAGTTCGCTAAAGTCTTCATAAAAGTAGCGAGATATTTGCGCCATTTCTTTAAGCGTTTTAACACGGTCAGCTTGAATTTTAACGATTTCTTCAAGCGTAGGGCCGTTCTCAGTATTAATACCTTGATCATTCATGTGCCAAGCTAAGTGTTTTGCAACATCGCTTGGGTCCATGGTTTTCATGTAATGCTGATTTACCCAAATTAATTTATCGGTATTAAAACCAGAAGCTGCACGGTTACAATCTTTTAAATCAAATAATTCGATCATTTCTTCACGAGAAAAGATTTCTTTATCGCCATGAGACCAACCTAAACGTACTAAATAGTTCAGTAACGCTTCTGGTAAATAACCGTCATCACGATATTGCATAACACCAACAGCACCATGACGTTTAGATAAACGTTTACCGTCATCACCTAAGATCATCGGGATGTGGGCATACTCAGGGAGTGTTGCCCCTAAGGCGAGTAAAATATTAATTTGTTTTGGCGTATTACTAATATGGTCGTCGCCGCGAACAACATGCGTTATCTTCATATCCCAATCATCAACAACAACGGTTAAGTTATAAGTCGGTGTACCGTCGCTGCGCGCAAGAATTAAATCATCGAGCTCTTCGTTAGCAATAGTAATATCGCCTTTAACCATATCTTTGATAACAACTTCGCCATCAAGTGGGTTTTTAAAGCGAATAACATAAGGCTTGTCTGCAGGATAGTCAGTGCGGTCACGCCACATGCCGTTATACTTTTCTTTTGCGCCTGTTTCACGTGCTTGTTCACGCATTGCTTCAACTTCTTCACTGGTACTGTAACAACGATAAGCATTGCCAGATTCGAGTAATTGGTTAATAACTTCTTTATAGCGGTCAAAGCGTTGAGTTTGGAAATATGGGCCGTGTGTCCATTCAAGATTTAACCAGTTCATACCGTCCATAATTGCATCGACAGATGCTTGGCTTGAACGTTCTAAATCAGTGTCTTCTATACGTAAGACGAAATCACCGCCATTTTTCTTGGCATATAACCAACTATAAAGGGCAGTACGTGCCCCACCAACGTGTAAGTAACCGGTAGGACTTGGCGCAAATCGAGTTGTTAAGCTCATAAAAATCTCACTATAAATTTTAAAACTCAAAAGAAAACTCTTTAAAGTCTATAATTGGTACGATAAAAACTGCTGATATTTTATCAGGCATAGCTAAGGAAAACATCATTTGGAATAAGAAACAAAGAAAAGAAATAAATAAAAGAGGATAAAACAATCAAGGTGTTGTATTTTACAGCAAGTAAATTAAATATATGAAAAAAATTGAAAAAAAAGCAGAAAAACCTTTCTTTTAGGTTGACAGCTTTTTTCATCTCCCTATAATACGCCCCACTGAAACGCAGACAGTCTTTAATTAATTAGGCAGTTAACGATTCAGAGAATTAAGATTGGGCGATTAGCTCAGTTGGGAGAGCACCGCCCTTACAAGGCGGGGGTCACTGGTTCAAGCCCAGTATCGCCCACCAATCTTAATTTTGATACAAAAGTAATTATGGGCGATTAGCTCAGTTGGGAGAGCACCGCCCTTACAAGGCGGGGGTCACTGGTTCAAGCCCAGTATCGCCCACCATAATTACTTACCTATAGATATAAATCTATATGGACGATTAGCTCAGTTGGGAGAGCACCGCCCTTACAAGGCGGGGGTCACTGGTTCAAGCCCAGTATCGTCCACCATCTTTATTTGATTCAAATCCTGCATTAAAATAATAATATACATACCTTCGAATTGTTAATCCTTCAGCTAAATATAATTTAAAATTTCCTATAACATCATTTTTTATTAAGTTTTCTAAAGCAATAACTGCAAATATCCCCTAGTTTTACTTCACACCTCAACAATAGAATAACTAATTTTTTTTATTATCGACAATTTGTATTTAAAAACGCTTTTGTTACTTGAAGAAGCTTTACACGGTTGTTATTAAAACTATGGTCGTCTTTGATTAAGGTATAATTTACATTATTATCTTTCACTTTGCGCATTGCGTTAACAAGCGTATTTATTTCGGTAATAGGAATAACATCACTGTCTGCAGGAATAAATAAGATTGGACGAACGCCAATTTCATCAGCTCTAGATAATAAATTTAATTGCTCCCCCCTCTCTGCTAACTCTCTAAAGAATACTTCACCAGACCAGCCACGCAGCATAAACAAGGAATCGGCATACGAAGTCCAGAAATTCTGAGTTTTTACATCATCGCTTTTGAATGTCACACCAATATTGGCTCCATCGTAAACAACACCACAGGTCACTTCAGGGTTATCAAACAAACCTGAAACAGCCATGTGTCCGCCCATACTGTGCCCAACATAAGATATTTTCTTTGTATTTACTTTGAATTTTTCAGCATTAATCGGGGTTTGAAAGAATTGGGTTACCGCCGTTACATCTTGCTCCGAACCTGTAAATGAAAAGTTTCCCTCGGCTCCCCAAGCCCCCCTATAGTGGAAAAAGATCACATTCCAACCCGTGTCACGCATTCCTTGTGCGATATCCAAGTTTTTTTCATTTCCAGGATAACCATGCAACAATATAATGGTAGGATGAGGCCCTTTGCCCTGCGCACCATAATAAATAACGGGTAAACGTTTACCATGAGATAACACGGTAATTTCGGCAGAGTGCTTCGGGTAAACCTCTCCTTGCGACAGATCAAGCTTGGCGTGAACGCTAAAAGAAAAACTCAACAGTAGACTGACTAAAATATACCGATAACTCATAGTAATTTCCATGAACAAGACTCCAAACAATAAAATACAAAAGATGGCACGCGATAGATAAAACTATATATAAGTAATAGCTTTAGCGCAAAGCTAACTTTTAAGCAGTAAAAGCTTTTATACAAACAGCAGTAAGTAGCCGTTCGCTTGTTTAATTTTAAAGTCCTCAAAGGTTTATATGAATTTTAGTCATGAAGCACTTTTATTTACGAGCCGTGGGGCTTGTGGTTATGGTGAGATGACAACTGGTGGCTAATAAAATCGTATTTTAAGAATGAATTTGTGCTCTATTTTTTCTGGTTTTGCAAGATTCGTTACGCTAGAGTGCACAGACTAACAAGGAGTTAATGTGATTGAAGTCAAAAACTTGTGTTTTAGCCGTAGTGATGGCGAGAACAAAGAGAACATTTTAAACCAGCTTAATTTATCAGTACCTGCAGCGCAACACCTAGCTTTACTCGGTGATAGTGGCTCGGGTAAAACTACTTTGCTGCATGTTTTAGCAGGACTACTGCAAGCCGATAGCGGTTTGGTTAGTGTTAATGATCAAGAGCTATCTTTGCTTGATGAAACACAACTCACACTTTATCGTCGTAAAATTGGACTAATATTCCAACATTACCAATTACTTGATTGCTTAACCGTCAAACAAAATATTTTATTTCAACACAAACTAAACTTTCCAAAACAAGATGCTAATGAATTTGACCATCTTGTCACTGAATTAGGTCTACAAGACAAGCTCGATGCATTACCTCACCAGTTATCGGGTGGCGAACAACAAAGAGTTGGCATCGCAAGAGCCTTACTTAATAAGCCTCAGATAATTTTTGCCGATGAACCCACCGGTAACTTAGACAGAAAGCGCTCACACCAAGTTGTTAAGCTACTTACCGAATTGTGTAGTGCGCGAAAAATCAATCTAGTGATGGTGACGCATAGCCACCAATTAACCGATTATTTTGATCACGTAAAAGTGCTGAGAGACGGTCGTTTTGACTAATGAAATCAAGCTGATCCTAGCCACCCATTTAGCGTTTTATCGAAGACATCCTTGGTTAATGGCGTTATTCTTTTTAGGGTTTAGTTTAGGTAGTGCACTCTTAACTGCAATTTCGGGTCTTAATCAAGAAGCTAATACCCGCTATAAAAATTCGTCAGCGTTAATCAATAACCCCGTTACGCACTTAATTAAACCATTAACAGGAAAGTACTATATTGATGGCAACTTATGGCTTACTTTACGACAACATGGCTTTATCAATACACAACCTGTTTTACGTGGTCGATTAAAAACCAATAATGGGCAAACACTTGCCATTCAAGGTGTGGATACTTTGTTGTGGTTAAACCGAAAGCAATACCAACAGAGCGATGCAAGTGCAGATAAAACACCTCAGCGCTTTTCCCTTTCTACTTTATTAGTTGACTCGCAATTTACCGAGCGCCTATTCAAAAAAGCGGATAACCCAGTAAGTTTTTCGCTGCAAAATGACCAACAGCAACCTGAAGTTGTATTAGCTGACGATATAGGACTTTGGGCGATTACCGACATTGCCAATGCTGACTATTTATTAGAGGCTAAAGGGCAGCTCAGTTTTATTGAGCTCTCACATGTTACCGAGCAGCAGTTAACAAAAATAGAACAGCTAATTGCGGGGCAAGCACAGCTGATTGAGGCAAAGCAACAATCGTTTGATGTTTTATCTAAAGCCTTTTTTTTTAATCTCACAGCACTTGCTATGCTTGGTTATATTGTTGCCGCATTTTTGAGTTTTAACGCGATAAAACTGACGCTAACCGCACGACAAAAATTACTCGAACAAATGCAGTTATTAGGCTGTATTAAACTAAGCATTCAACTGAGTCTTGTTATTGAGCTTATTATTGTCAGTATTTGTACAGCGTTATTAGGGACATTAGGTGGCTACGTAATTGCCAATGCATTAGTGCTTGATGTTAATAGGACCTTGGTTGGCTTATATCAACTCGATAAAGCGCTTGTTATCAATTGGCAATGGTCTAATGTTTTATTGGGTTTTATCCTTAACATTTCTGCTTTAGCGGTAATATTGCTAGCACAAGCCAAGCAAGTTGCCCAAAAAAGTCAACTGATGTTCTACACTTTGTTGGTCAGTACATTAGTCGCCGTCGCTGGGTTACTCTATTATGCGACTAACGAGTACCAAGCATTACTGTTATGTTTTGCCCTGTTAATGTTATTTATTTTGATAGTGCCCAAAGCGCTATCTGGTTTGGTTTCATTACCTTTCGTAATTTCAAATCCATTAACGCAATGGCTTCATGCCGATACACGTCATCATGTAAAAGACCTCCATATTGCTATTATTGCAATTTTAGTCGCCCTTGGTAGTGCTATCGGAATGCAAATAATGGTGAAAAGTTTTAGTCATACCTTAAATGCCCATCTTGAAAAACAATTGAGTGCAGATATATATTTGCGATCAGATAAACTCGATAACAGCTTAAGGCAAACACTCAGTAACTTGCCTGAAGTTGAGAAGTTAAGTGTTTATGTAGAAAGCGATGGTTCTGTAAATAATATTCCTACAAACCTTGCAAGCTTTGGTGGAACCTCAGCGCATTATCAACATATTTCTCTAACCTCTGGATTAGCTATTAGTGAGGATAATTTCACAAACAAAGGCTGTTTGGCTAATGAGCAAAGCAAAATTAAATTTGGTTTTTCGCTAAATGATATTGCGGTGTTTGACCAAAACTCAAACACATATACTTGTCGTATAACGGGATTTTTTTATGATTATGGTAATCCCAGAATTTTGCTACTTACATTAGAGGAGCGGCAAAAAACGTCAAGGCTAAATCGAGATTTTTTTGGTTATTCAATTCGACTAAAAAACAGTACCTCCGTTGCTATCTTTAGTGAGCGCTTAATCAACGAATTTCAACAAGACAGTACAAAAATTTTACCTAATAAAAGGTTTAAAGAAATAGCCAATGCTTTGTTTGAAGATACTTTTGTAGTCACCAAAGCACTGAATGGTTTTATTCTCGCCATTGCATTGTTAAGTTTGTGTACCAGCCTATTAAGTTTAAGTGTTAATCAATTAAAACAATTAACCATATTACGTAATCTCGGCGTAACCCAGCAGCAATTATTATTCATGAAACTACTACAAACAATAGGCGTGGTGTTGTTTACTGCATTATTTGCTATTCCGCTTGGCTTTGCATTGGGCTTTGCGTTATTGAAATTTGTCATGCCAATTGCCTTTGGCTGGACTATTCACTTTAGTTTAGATTTAAGTAGTTTATTAGTAACCTGTTTAACGCTAGTGGGTGTCTCTGTTTTATGTGCGTATTTACCGATTCGAAAATTAACAAACCTAGCTAACAAGGGGGAATGATCGCGTGATAGAAAAACGAATTTTGAAAGGGTTATCACTTACACCGTTTGTTGTTGTGCTATTAATTTTTGTGCTGTGTGCGTGTCAGCCGACCGAACAAAAAAACACATCATCTACCTTGCAAGTGGCTATTGGTAAACCCGTTATACAAGGCACTGCACTAAAATTTCCAGCTGACCATGGTATTCATGCTGAACAAGGTATTGAGTGGTGGTATGTAACAGCCAATTTAAAAAGTGACACGGGCGAAACTTTTGGAGTTCAATGGACATTATTTCGCACATTAATGCCAAGTAATGTTGAATCAAAGTGGTGGGATAACAATCTTTATTTTGCCCATTTTGCAATGCAACACGAACAAGATCATGTTGCGTTTGAGCGATTTTCACGAGCGAGCCAAGCTAAGGTTATTAGCTCGCCATTTTCTGCCAGCATTGATGATTGGCAATTAAGCAGTACGAATTCTGAGTTTTTGCCACTCAAGCTAATAGCAACACATGAAGATTACAATATTGCATTAACATTAAGCGACAGCCCAATAACATTGCACGGTAATAAGGGTTATAGTCAAAAAACACAAAGTGGCCATGCTTCTTATTACTTTAGTTATCCCTTTTTAAAGGTAAAAGGCCGTCTAGTTTTTGCGGGAAAAACCTATAATGTTTCCGGTAATGCATGGTATGACCGAGAATGGTCAGCGAGTCTACTCGACAAAAATCAACTGGGTTGGGACTGGTTCAGTCTCGTCGACGTTCAATCAGATACTCAATCAGACAAACAAGGGCTAATGCTTTTTTGCATTCGAGGTAATGATAATAATTATGATTATTGTAGCGGTACTCAGATAGCCCCTAATGGTGAAGCAACACAACTTTCAAAAGAAGACATTTCACTGTCTGTTATTGAAACTGTGACATTGAATAACCACGATTATCCAAGCAAATGGCAGGTTGAATTGACCAATAACCCCACCATTATTATTGAAAGCATTACCAAAGATTCTCGTAATCAATTAACGATTCCCTATTGGGAAGGTCGAATAAAAGCAACAGGTGGCTTTAATGGAATTGGCTATGCAGAAATAACAGGAGACTAATTAAGCAAGACTAAATTACCGCCATCGTTGTGAAGCCCCTGCAACAAACCAATATGAGTCGGTACAATTTAACGTGCTAATCGCTTTACTGTTTATGTAAAGCGCCATTAATAAAATGACATTAAATAATATATGCCTTATCCATGTAACTATTCTTTATGTTATAATTATTGTTACTAAACTTACTATTATTTGGCTAAATTTTCATGTCTGAACACCCTATTATTAATATCTCGATTGAACCTATCGAGCTTTGTAAATTACTAAAAATTGCCAATATGGTTGGCGGTGGCGGTGAAGCAAAAGTTGTGATCAGTGAAGGTTATGTTCTCGTTAATAATGAAGTGGAATTTCAAAAACGCAAAAAAATTCGCCATGGTGATACGATTGAATTTGATGGCGAAATCTTTGAAGTCGCCTATAATCCAAAACTAAAGTCCTCAGGCCCTGCTAAACCTGTTGCTGGTGTTAATAACAACGCCGTTAAGAAGAGCAAAGCTAAAGTATCGGTTAATTCAATAGAGCAATCTATTGACCCCTCACCTTTACCAGCGAAAAGAAGACCTATTTCATTTTAAAAATCAGCGACGTTAACACCCTCTTCTTAACGTTCGCCTTTATGGTGTGGGGAATTATCATCCCCTCGCGATACCTTTCCTAAAGCAATATTTATTCATTGTGCTCCATCAATCGATGCTCAGCATTATTTTTTGAAAAAGGTAATAAGGAAATGCCAAAATAAAACCAAAAGACTCATTTCGCCCTCTTCGTAGCTATTATGGCGAATGAAATCACGCCAAGTTTTATTCACCTCACTCTATATTTTTCTTTTGCCTATCGCCCAGCCCTGCTAGAATAACCGATAATTATTTACTCGATATTTTACGGAACCTTTAGTCAATGCGTACTACTCAATACCTACTTTCAACCTTGAAAGAAACGCCAGCGAGCGCCGAAGTTATAAGCCATCAATTAATGTTACGTGCTGGACTTGTTCGAAATGTTGCTTCAGGTTTATATACTTGGTTACCGACTGGACTTAAAGTATTAAGAAAAGTTGAAAATATCGTTCGTGAAGAAATGGAACGAGCGGGTGCAATTGAAGTGCTAATGCCGATGGTTCAACCTGCAGATTTATGGGAAGAATCTGGTCGTTTAAACGATTATGGCCCTGAATTACTCCGTATAAATGACCGTCATAATCGTGCTTTTGTTTTAGGCCCAACTCACGAAGAAGTTATCACGAAACTCATCGCTAATGAAATAAATAGCTATAAACAATTACCGCTTAACGTTTTTCAAATTCAAAATAAATTCCGTGACGAAATACGCCCTCGTTTCGGTGTGATGCGTGGTCGTGAATTTTTGATGAAAGATGCTTACTCATTCCACTTAGGTGAAGAATGTTTAAAGAAAACCTATCAGAAAATGTTTGACGCTTATTGTCGTATATTTGATCGCTTAGGTTTAGATTATCGTCCCGTTATTGCAGACACAGGCTCAATCGGCGGCGAAGCGTCACATGAATTTCATGTACTAGCAGACTCTGGCGAAGATGATATCGCTTTTAGTGACAATAGCGATTTTGCTGCCAACGTTGAAAAAGCAGAAGCCTTAGCACCAAAAGGTGAACGAGCAGAGCCAGCTCAAGATATTAGTACGGTGGAATTAAAGCTTGAACGTTTAATAAAAACCTCAGACATAGATTTAAAAACGACCGTTAAAACGCTCTTAGTGCTGGGTTCTACTGTTGAAGGTGAACCAGAAAAAATTATTGCACTAGTACTGCGTGGAGATCATCAGCTAAATGAAGTTAAAGTTGAAAACTTAGCAGGTGTAGCCTCACCTCTAACATTTACAACTGATGAACAAGTGTCTGCCGTTGCTAATTGCCATATCACCTCACTAGGGCCTAAAGGCTTAACTGTTGACATTATTGTCGATCGTAGTGCCGCTCATCTAAGCGACTTTGTGTGTGGCGCTAACGTAAATGGTCAATCTTATACTGGCGTTAACTGGCAACGAGATTGTGGTGAAATTAATATTCAAGATATCCGTAATATTGTAGAAGGCGATCCAAGCCCATGTGGTAGTGGTAACATTGTTATTAAACGGGGTATTGAAGTCGGTCATATTTTCCAGCTTGGTGATAAATATGCCCAAGCTATGAACTGTGGTGTTTTAACGGAGAATGGTAAAAATCAAACGTTAACTATGGGCTGTTACGGCATAGGCGTTTCACGTATTGTTGCTGCGGCTATCGAACAAAATCACGATGAAAATGGCATTAAATGGCCTGCTGCTATCGCTCCATTTCAAGTAGCTATTGTGCCAATGAACATGGCAAAGTCTGCGCGTGTTAAAGAAACGGCTGAAGCCTTATACGAACAGTTACAACAAGCGGGTATTGAAGTTATATTTGACGACCGCAAAGAACGTCCAGGTGTTATGTTTGCCGACCATGAATTAATTGGTACACCAATATTATTAATTGTCGGTGAACGTAATCTTGATGAACAAAGCGTTGAAGTCAAAAACCGTATTACCGGTGATAAATCGTTAATGGCAATCAGTGATGTAATGTCTTTATTTAGCTAAACATCATCAGGCCTTAGTTCGATGTGTAAGAATGCACTCATATTTTCAAAGACATAATGCCTGAGAAAGACTACCCTGAACATAAAACGCGACCTTAGGTCGCGTTTTTTATTGCCTGAAATAAGTATTGTTAATCTCGATAAACGGCTATTTTACGTAAACGCTCATCAATATTGTGCAGCATAGTTTGGTAAACTAACGAATCTATGTCGTAATAATATTGTTCAAATTTTTGCTGAGAAATACCTTCTGGTAATCCGGTCAATTCAGGTAATAGTAAATCTTCATCAATGATATCAGCTAAGTGCTCTTGTACTTTTAATGCGCTTTCATCAGAGTCTGTCGCAAGCATTGCCAAGCGAGTGCCTGCTCGGTCAGCCATCAAGTCGGCAAAACTAAAACCACTTCCGCCACTGTTGGAATCTAAAAATTCTTTTAATTCACCAATAGCATTACTTGCGGTACTTGTTCCAAATAACTGTAAAGCAACAGAGTAAATAAAGTGTTTTTGAATATCGACTCGTTCTCGCAACATCACCCTTGAGCGACGTTTAGTTCGTTGTTGAAATTGCTTAGTTGACAGTTTAGAGATATCTCCAACAAGTAACTCAAACTTATCTGTGCCAAAATAAAGAACTAAGGCCATTAAAGCAGCTCGGTTTTCCTTAGCTGGCGAATCAGTTATTTCGGCTAAATTACGTTGTTTTACTAAACCAAAAGTAAAACCAATATATTCTGCCAACGAAAACTTCATCGTGCCTGATTGCTCTATCGTATCAACGAGGCTTTGATGATAAAAGCGAATGACTTCAACATCACCATATAAAGCAAGTTTATCGCGTAACGCAAAGAGACTATCTTTATGACTTAATGGTTTATCTTGCAAGTTTTCAGAAAGTACAATCCCCATAGAGATTTGATTTGAAGTAATATCAACACTTTTAATCATGCTTAATAAAGCCGTACCAAACTCTTTTTTAACATATGAATTAGTTAACCATTCAGCCAATTTAACTAACCCATTCCCTGGTAGAGGGAGACCTCCAATATAAACGGTGCCTAAATCAATACCTTCTTTTGAAGAAACAAGCATCAGCTCAACATTTAGGTACCTAATAAATTTAGGTAATGGTAACGCCAAAGAAAAACTAATCAGGGCACTGTCTTGAAACAGAATAATATCAGAAGTTAATTGAGGAATTGCCCTATGGCCAAAAGCACTCAGTCCATGAAGTTCAGCTTGAGTGGCCTGCAAACGTATCGGTTGTTGATCACTTTTCAATGACTGTATTAAGCGTTGTGCTATACGTTGATTTTCTGCGGCAGAATTAGCATCAATTTGATGAATACGCTGCAAGCTTGGAGATGATTGCAACGCTATAAAAATAACAATAGTAACGACGCAAAACAATAAAACGAACAAGCATAAAATTCTTTTTAACCAAACCTTCAAAAGTAAACCTCAATTAACCCAATATTATTGAGCTATATTCTGATTGCCTTACCGATAAAAGTATAGCGATAAATTGTGCTAATTTAGGTGATTAGGTAGTGAAACATCACAAAGGTCCCAATACACTTTTCGGTTAAATAATTTTGCTAACCGAACATTCAGCGCTTTAAAGGTTGTTAAAGGATCATCATGGGGTTTAAAGCATTGCCAAATAAATTGGTGACAGTTATTTTCTATTAAATGATAATCTCGGTATTGAAAGATTTGTTGCTGAGCTCGTTGCGCGGCAAGTTCACTGGCAATAGGTTTAGCTTTTGAATCACAAGCAATATAAATATGTTTACCTGAACGCTCTTTAGTAAAGCGTTGCGCTGAAATAGCTTTAATTAAGCCATTACCATCAAGTTCAACAATCGTATTATCGCCCACCCAAATACCCGTATGATCGAGTATACCGCCAACGCCACAACAAACAATTGCGCCGACTTCTGGCTTCACTTTTTCTGTTGTACTAAAAAAATCAGTTGGATATTGAACAATAGGTGACTCGTGTTGCTTAAGCATTTGTAGGTTTTGCGCATGTTGAGAATAAGAGCGCTTTCTTTGTTGTTTTTTACGGTCTTGTGCTAACTCTTTAACCGCAAATGCAGATACCGCTGCCGCGCCTAACCATAATAAAGGTATTGGCATACACCACCTCTTGCTTAAATTTCACTCGATTAATAACAAGATGACGCTTTTATTTCATTAATGCTATAAAAAACTTGCAACTAACTGTTTCAAAGCGGCTAGTTATTAGTAACAATGAGGGTACGCCGTCGACTACTATTTGAAAATATTCTATGAGAAACCTGTAATGAAAAATATCAAAAAATCATCAAAGTTGAATAATGTTTGTTATGAAATTAGAGGGCAAATCGCTGCAGAAGCCAGACGATTAGAAGACGAAGGCCATAAGATATTAAAACTCAACATTGGTAACCCTGCCCCATTTGGTTTTGCGGCACCTGATGATATTTTAAAAGATGTTATTCGCAACCTCCCTACTGCTCAGGGATATTGTGAGTCTAAAGGTATATATTCTGCACGTGTGGCTGTTATGCAGTATTTTCAACAGCAAGGTATTCTAGATGTTAACGTTGAAGATATTTTTATTGGTAATGGCGTCAGCGAATTAATTGTTATGGCGATGCAAGCATTGTTAAATAATGACGATGAAGTTTTAATCCCTGCACCTGATTACCCATTATGGACAGCATCTGTGGCACTTTCAGGTGGTAAGGCTATTCATTATCGCTGTGATGAAGAAAACCAATGGTTTCCTGATTTAGTTGACATGGCAAATAAAATTACCGATAAAACCAAAGCTATTGTCTTGATCAACCCAAACAACCCAACCGGTGCTGTATACAGTGAAGCCCTATTGAATGGCATTATTGAGCTAGCACGTAAGCACGATTTGATTATTTTTAGTGACGAAATTTATGATAAAATTTTGTATGATCAAGCGACACATATTCCTACCGCGAGTTTGGCGCAAGATGTCTTAATTATCACCATGGGTGGCTTATCGAAGAATTACCGTATCGCTGGTTTTCGCGCTGGGTGGATGGTCATTAGTGGTCCTAAATTTCATGCCCAAGATTACCTAGAAGGTTTGAACATCCTTGCTTCAATGCGTTTATGCGCCAACGTACCTTGCCAACATGCTATTCAAACAGCGCTTGGTGGTTATCAAAGTATTAATGAATTAATAAAAGACGGCGGCCGCTTAATCAAGCAACGAAACCTAGCACATAAAATGATCAATGAAATTGATGGTTTATCCTGTAATCCAGCCATGGGCGCGTTATATTTGTTTGTTAAAGTTGACCAAGAAAAATTCAATATTGTTGATGATGAAAGAATGATTTTAGATTTACTCAGACAAGAGAAAATTCTGTTAGTACATGGCGGGGCGTTTAATATTACTGAAAAGAATTATTTCCGTTTAGTTTTTCTACCCCATGTTGACGAGTTAGTGCCTGCGATGGCTAAACTTAGCCATTTTTTTAGCACATACCGCCAGTAAACCACACACTTATATTAGGGAAAAACAATGCAAAGTACTTTCTTAGCTTGGATGTTCAGAATGCCATTAATCAAACGTTGGGCATTAATGTTTTGTGTAAAACCTGAAAACGTTGCTGAACACTCACATCAAGTGGCCATTGTCGCTCATTTGTTAGCCGTGATTAAAAATAAAAAATTTGGCGGAAACATCAATGCAGACCGTGTAGCAACTATTGCTTTATATCATGAGGCAAGCGAAACTCGATATGGCGACATTGTCAGCCCAACTAAATATGCGAATAAGGAAATTGCAAGAGAATTCAAAAAGATAGAGTATTTAGCAGAAAAAGAATGTTTAGCGTCTTTACCGGAAGAATTCCAAGAACTTTTTTCAGATATTATTGTGCAAGATAACGTTGAAGTCCATTATAAAGCGATAGTAAAAGCGGCGGATATCTTAGTCGCTTACATTAAAGCCCTTGATGAACTCAATCACCACAATCCTGAGTTTTCTCATGTTAAAGAGCGATTAGAAATAAAATTAAACGGATTAAAACAAGAAATGCCAGAAGTTGAATACTTCATGGAAATGTTTTTACAGGCATGTTCTGCAACCGTTGATAAAATAAGCCAAAACTAGGTTTAATCATCATGTAGAACATCGCTAAAATGTTCTACATATCTTCCCAAAAAATAATAACGTCCAATAATAATAAAGGCTTAAAGTACCGGATGGTCGGGATTGAGCACTCTAATTTGGCAAAACTCATCATAATGTTCGATGAAAGTATCAATCATTTTCGCTTGAAACTTTTTGCCTCGCTGTTCAATTAAGAACGTTTTTATCTCGTCATCACACCATTTTTCTTTATAACAACGATTAGAACCTAAGGCATCAAAAACGTCTGCAATGGCCATAATACGTGCTTCAAGCGGTATTTCTTCACCACTTAAGCCATCAGGATAACCGCTACCGTCCCAGTTCTCATGGTGATAATGCGCCAGTCGTGCACCTAACTTTGAAACACTGGTTTGAGATTTTGACAATAATTGAAATCCTGCATCAGCATGAGTCTTCATTATTTCCCATTCGTCATCATCAAGCTTTCCTGGTTTGTGAAGTAAGTTAACGGGAACAATCACTTTTCCAATATCATGTAACGGCGCAGCTAAGCGAATAGCATGTATAAAAGCTTCACTTAATCCTAATTTTTCTGCTAACAATTCACAGATAAGTGCAACACGATGTACGTGAGATCCTGTTTCTTTACTACGCGCTTCAATCGCTTCACCCACAATATATAATAGCTCTTTTTGTGTTTTTTCTATTTCGTGCTGTCTAGATAAACTATCAAGGATAAGCGCAACATTTGTCGCAAAAAGTTCAGCTAGGTTAGCTTTAAAGTGTTCTGAGTCATCTTCGAATTCGATATAAAGTACTGAGATTGAATTACCTGTTGTTTCATAATAACCGACAAAAACTTCGTCAGTTGAATAATGCCTTTTATTATCAAACGCTTTTTGGATTAAATTTTTAACGTCACTGGATATATCAGAAGTTTCAAGACTGTCTGACTCACTGACATATTTTCCTGTACAAGCAATAATAAGATTTGAACTAGTTTCATCAAACTCTAATTGGCTTCGAGCAATATAAAGTGCAGAACTGTCAACGTCCATTAATGTCAGTAAGTGTTCTAGTGCTGCAGAGCCAAAAGGTTTAAATTGTTTGATTTTTAGAAGGTCGTGGGTTGCTTTTATCAACTGTTTAAATGCATCTAAACTACGCTGAATGGTCATTATATCGCGATATGCCCGAATACTTGCATAGACCGTAGTTGTCATTTTACCTGCGGTAAAATCAGTCTTTTCTTTATAATCATTAATATCAAATTCTTTAATTACTTTAGCTTCTGGCGCGGTACCCGCCTGGCCTGTTCTTAAAATAAGACGTATCGCTTGATTTTTTAAAGTATTACGGATCCATTCAACAAGCTCCAAACCCGCATGATCGGTTTCCATAACAACATCGACAAAAGCCATACAAAAAGTATCGTCTTTGATTAAGATCTCTTTTGCTTCTTTAGAGGAGTATGCTGAAACAATGTCTAAATTTCGATGTTCTATGTAAGCATCAGCTAATACAAGCCGTGTGACTTGGTGTACAGATTCATCATCATCAACGACCAGTATTCGCCAAACCTTATTATTCTTAGGTTTAGACGCTAATGAGTCGTTTGTGGCTTCTTCTTTAAAGAGAAAATTTGACATTATTGATTCATATAGTATGTATGATTAATCATAAGTGTAATAAATATATGGAAAATTTCCTGCTATTTATGTAAATAATTAATCAATGTAAAAATTAAAGTTTTTGAAAAACAAATAAAAATTCAAACGTATTGTTTTATGCTAAAACCAAGTGATAAGTTATCATTATTTAAACTTTACAATGACTTGAATAACAGTGTCCACCATTATTTGATGATCATTTATGTAAATCAATATTTTGCCAGCAAAATATTGATCTGTAATTAACCTTTTGGCTATGACACTCAACGATATTATTGCAATGGCGAACGTTACTTATACTTAAATCATTAAAATAAAATTAAAATATTATGAGGTTATTAAACTTTATTGTAATTTTTTGTTGACACATCTAGCAAAACATTTTACTAATAGAAGCATAAATAATTTCTTTTCGGATTCAATTTAAATGAATTTCATTATTGTACTCAATGTCCTCCTCTCTGTCGTCTTGGTGATTAAACCATTACGGAGTTGGTGTTGTGTGTAAGAAAAGTTAGTCAATAACAAATACAATAAACCCTCGCTCTGTACAAGACCGAGGGTTTTTTTATTCTTGTAACTTTACTTTAATTCTACTTTATAAAAGGCAAGCTCATGACAAAAAAGCAATTCACTGGCGCACAGATGGTGGTAAAAGCATTAGCTGCACTAGATGTGAAGTATATTTTTGGCTACCCAGGAGGTACCGTACTAGATATTTATGATGCATTATTTCAACAAACTGAAGTTGAGCATATTCTTGTACGTCATGAACAAGCGGCAACACATATGGCTGATGGCTTCGCTCGAGCCACTGGTGAAGTGGGTGTTGTGTTAGCTACATCAGGGCCAGGAGCTACAAACTGTATAACGGGTATTGCCACCGCTTACATGGATTCAATTCCAATGGTCGTACTTTCAGGGCAAGTACCTTCAACACTTATTGGTGATGATGCTTTTCAAGAAACCGATATTGTTGGCTGCTCTCGCCCAATCGTTAAACATAGCTTCAACTGCAGAGTCGTTGAAGAAATCCCTAATATTATTGCTAAAGCTTTTTATATTGCTAGCACAGGAAGACCTGGACCTGTGGTCATTGAGCTACCTAAAGACTTATTAATGCCAACAAGTATGGGTGAATTTCATATTGATACTGATGTAAAAATGCGTTCTTACAATCCCAATATCAAAGGTCATCATAAACAAATTAAAAAAGCCATAAAAGCCATCTCTGAAGCTAAGAAGTTAGTTATCTATGCCGGTGGCGGTATTATTATCGCTAATGCATCAGAGTTGTTAACAGAGCTTGTTGATAAGTTGGATGCTCCTATCACGAATACCTTAATGGGTTTAGGTGGGATTTCAGGGACGCATAAAAACTATATTGGCATGTTAGGAATGCATGGCTCTGTAGAAGCAAATAAGACAATGGCGAACGCTGATGTAATTCTTGCCCTTGGCGCCCGATTTGATGACCGTGTGACAAATAACGTGAAGAAATTTTGCCCTGATGCAAAGATTGTTCATGTAGACATTGATCCAACCTCTATTTCAAAAACGATAAACGCTCATATACCAGTTGTTGGCCTGCTCGATGTAGTATTACAACAATTATTAGATGAGTTAATCGCAACAGACTTTGCACCCAATAAAGAAGAAAGAGTGAACTGGTGGCATGAGGTTAATCAGTGGCGTGAAATTAACCGCGTAAGTTATGTACAAGAAGGCGATCAAATAAAACCACAGCGCGTTATTGAAGCCATGTATAAAATTACCAAAGGCGAGGCCTATGTTTGCTCTGATGTTGGTCAACATCAGATGTTTGCTGCCCAATATTATCCGTTTGCTAAACCTCGCCAATGGATAAACTCTGGCGGTTTAGGCACTATGGGCTTTGGTTTACCCGCCGCTATGGGTGTTAAATTAGCTTTTCCTGAAAGTCATGTTATTTGCATAACAGGTGATGGCTCTATTCAAATGAATATTCAAGAGCTTTCAACTTGTTTACAGTACAATTTACCCGTGGTTATTATTTCATTAAACAACCGTTCTTTAGGTATGGTTCGCCAGTGGCAAGATATGGTTTATGGTGGTCGACATTCTTCGTCGTATATGGAATCTCTTCCTGACTTTGTAAAACTTGCCGAATCTTATGGGCATGTGGGCATGCAAATAAACCATTTAGATGAATTAGAAGACAAACTTAACGAAGCATTTGCGATTAAAAACCGCTTAGTTTTTGTCGATGTATTAGTTGACGAAAAAGAACACGTTTACCCAATGCAGATACGATTGGGCGCTATTGATGATATGTGGATAAAAAAAGGAGTGAAAGCATAATGCGCAGAATTTTAGCTGTTCTATTAGAAAACGAACCCGGTTCTTTATCACGTATTGTTGGCTTATTTTCACAACGAGCCTTTAATATTGAAAGTTTAACGGTTGCCCCGACTGAGGATCAAAGTTTATCGCGAATCACAATAGCTACAAGAGGTGATGATAAAGTGCTCGAACAAATCGTAAAACAAGTGAATAAGCTCATTGACGTTATTAAAATTACTGACTTAACTGAACGCAGCCATGTTGAACGTGAACTATTGCTGCTTAAGGTTCTGGCAATGAATGATAAGTCGCGCACTGAAGTTAAGCGTATAACAGACATCTTCAGGGGCTCTATTGTTGATATTGGCAAGCAAGTTTATACCATTGAGTTAACCGGTGATGCTGAAAAACTTAATGCCTTTGTCAATACGCTCGCCAATGAAACTGAAATCATTGAATCAGTCCGTTCAGGGTGTGTCGGGATTGCACGCGGTGAAAAAGCCCTTAGACTATAAAAATACAAATAAAACCAAGTAAATGCTTGGTTTTTCATTTTATAATAATAAAAACAGTTATAAATAACACTTATGCAAATAACTATTGTTACGGCCACTAAAAGCGATAAAAAATCATTGATGCGCTTTTATAAACAGCAACACTATAGCGCAGGGTTACTCGGCTTTGACCACACTTATTTGATAAAGTCTTCATCAGAAATTATTGGTTCGGTTATCGTTTCGGCTATAATTGAAAATAACCAACAATTATTTTTACATGCCTTAGTAATAAAGCAAGCACACCGACAGAAAAAATTAGCCACAAAACTTATCCAACATGTCCTACTTCAACATTATCACCAAAATATTTTCTGTTTTGCTAATGAAACCCTCCGCTACTTTTATCATCTAAATGGTTTTAGCCAAATAGCGCAGAGTCAGTTAGATCAGCTATTATTAAAACGATATTTAGGGATAAAAAAAACCAATAGTACATTATTGGTTTTTCAACGTAAGCTGTTATCCCACAAAAATGAGCAATGATATGGAGTAAAGTTAACCGTTAAGTCTTGCCGCTTCGACAGTGTTTTTTAATAAACAAGCGATTGTCATCGGACCAACACCACCTGGAACAGGTGTAATTGCTCCACATACAGGCTCAACACTCGTAAAATCAACATCACCAACAAGCTTGCTTTTACCCTTTTCGTCTTCAATATGGTTAATACCCACATCGATAACTGTTGCGCCTGGCTTTATCCAGTTCGCTTGCACAAAGTTAGGACGGCCAACAGCAGCAATTAAAATATCAGCTTGCTGACAAATTCCAGCTAAATTTTGAGTACGGGAATGGGCGATGGTCACAGTACAATTTTCTTGAAGGAGCAATAAAGCAACGGGCTTACCAACAATATTCGAGCGACCAATAACCACCGCATGCAACCCAGATAAATCTGCGCCTAAATGCTTTTTAGCTAGCATGATACAGCCTTGAGGAGTGCATGGGACTAATGCGCCTTGCTCGCCATTTAACAAACGACCACCGTTCATCGCATGAAAACCATCAACATCCTTATGAGGCGCAATAGCAGCAATGATGGCACTTTCGTCAATATGTTTAGGTAAAGGTAATTGTACTAATATTCCGTGCACCGCATTATCGTTATTTAACACTTGCAGTTGCTCTAATAATTGTAATTGTGTTGTCTCGCTAGGTAACTTAATTTCATTCGAAATCATACCTACTTCACGTGTTTGCTTTACTTTATTACGGACATAAACTTCGCTTGCCGGATCCTCCCCAACAAGCACAACAGTTAAGCCAGGTACAATACCCTTATTTTTTTTTAATTCTGCGACTTCTATAGCCAATGTTTTTCGTAAATCAGCAGCTACCTGCTTACCATCAATGATCATGTATGTTTCACTTTACTGAGAATGAGAAGAATTATTGGCTTTTCACCACTTTCGTATTTTTACAAGGTAGGAATATTTGTCGATGGTATGCTATTGAATTTTTTCAAATTAAGCAAAGAATTTAATTGATTATCCATTTGAGCTAAAATTAAAAGGTTGCATCAATTTCAGCGACATTAAATACTTTTTTTCGTTGTTGTTCTAATTGTGTGACTAAACGTTTTATATCGCCATGCTCAATAAAATCAGCAAAAGCCTGCTTAGTAAATTTAGCCATCACTTCATCTGTTTCACGATCAAAGTATTGACTAAAATGATCCGCTCTGTCTAACTGATCTTTACCTTGTTACACCAGTTCATTTGGATACTATTCCCATAAAAGGTGTGGTGTTAGGACGTCTTTTTTTTGCATTAAAAAGAGACTGGGTTTCAGGTAAAGGCACTAGTAAGATCGCCAAAAGTACTTGGCGTCTTAAAATAAAAGGAAAAGATTTAACTTAATCAATATCATTTAGTGGCCATGAAACAATATAATCTTCAAAATATTCTATTGCCACATCATCATCTTTAACGATTTTACCTCGCACCGACATACCCGCTTTATGCATTGCTGACTTTTTACCGTTATTAAGCAATGGATGCCAAGAAGGCATTCCACGGCCTTCTTTTAAACGCCGGTAAGTACAACTGGGCGGCATAAAAAAAACACCGTCTAAGTTTTCTTGTGTTAAACGCACACAATCGGGTACTAATGTCGTGCGTTGTTCATACTTTGAACATTGACAACTTTTCTCGTTCAATAAATGGCAAGCAATATTCGTGTAATGAATTTGCTCACCTTCGTTGATATAAGTTGTTGGCAATAACTCTGTATCCTGTGTTGTTTCATCGTCGTCAATAAATTTGTTTAGACAGCATTTAGCACAACCATCGCAAAGAGATTCCCATTCAGGTCGACTCATTTCTTCTAATTTTTTGGTTTCCCAAAAAGGAGCTTGTTCGCTCATAAATATTTTCTCTTTTACTTATACCAATTGCACTCATTAAGTTATCATTTTCAGAGAATCTAAATACCCAAGAGCTTCATTGCTTTCAATCCCAATAGTCAGCTATTGCTAAATCAAGCACCTTGTTCTTGAGATCTTTTCTCATTGAACTCTGTAACCTTAATTAATCCAAATGGTATTATATTAAATATAAACCCGTTCTACTTATTGAATAGGTGGAAATTTTATTCGATCTGATAGATGCCCCACCGAACTCACAAAGTAATAAGACAAATTCCAGTGCATTAAACTCTTGTAGTTATTATAAGCTAAATAAACTCGGCCATTTTCATCATCAGGAAATACCAGCGCTGCTTTCACATCAACTGTAGGTAAATTGGTACCATCTGCACGCCTGATACCAAGACTTTGCCATTGTGCTAAGGTTTTTTCTGTTCGTGTCCAAGCTTTTAACCAGTTTTTGCGGCTGCCCGTATTTTTAGGGATCGCCAACGATGTATCAAAATTTAGTGGTAATTTAACCTGCCTACCCCAAGTTAATTCGTCGTTCCAACCTTCTTTTTTGAGATAATTTGCCATTGATGAAAATACATCAACCGGATTTCCCCAAATATCTTTTTTACCATCACCGTCTCCATCGACTGCATAGGCTAGAAACGACGTTGGCATAAACTGATTTTGTCCCATGGCACCCGCCCAAGAACCTTTCATATTTTCAACACTAACATGCCCTTGTTGAACAATAGTTAACGCGGCCCAAAGTTGTTTTTTAAAAAAAACTTCACGACGGCCTTCATACGCTAACGTTGTAAGCGCAGAAATAACATTATAGTTGCCCATGATTTTACCAAAATTAGTTTCTAATCCCCACAAAGCAACAATAAAGCGGGGCTGAACACGATATTTCTTAGCTATTTCAGTTAACAAAGGTAAATGTTCTTTATACATCGCACGTGCTTTATTTATTTTCCAATCGGGTACACGTTTTGGTAAATAGGTATCTAAGGTTTCAACTGTTTCAGGTTGAGAGCGATCGGCCTTTACCGCACGTTGATGAAATTTAACTTTTGAAAAGGCACGGTTAATAAACGCTGTATTATATCCCTTGGTTAACCCTTCTTTTTTGAGAGCAGCAACATATTTTTCAAAACCGGCTTCCGTCAATTCTTTAGTTGAGGCTTGCGCAGGATTTATTAAACTAAGTAATAAAGAAAACACAATGAATATGCTGTATTTATTGATTTCAAACAATAGAGTCATGCTACGCTCCTTAATCTTCTTTGTTGTTTTTTAATTTCATTTCTTCTTTATGTTGATCAAGTAAGTTTTCCACAGGCGGTGGTAGTTGCAGATAGAACCCTTGTTCGTTTAAGTTTGCTTTAACTTTTTCAATATCTGCTAATGCCAGTTTTTTTTTATTGGCTAGACTCATCACAGTAACAAGTGAAGGTGTACCAAAAATCAACATTAAGGGTGCTGGCACAGCAGAAAAATCATTACGATGTTTAACAAAAAGATATGTTTGGGCTTTTTTAGTACTTTTATAAATGGTACACAGCATAAAGGAGACCTATGTTTATAGTTTAAGTGTTAAAAGTGTCTTGTTAACACTTTTATTTAAAATCATTATTGGCAAATTCTGTTAAGTGATCACCAAATAGTACTTTACGCCAGCCCGATAATATATCGATGGATTCGCTATATTCAGGCGCATTCGTTAAGGCAAAGTGCGATGACAAAAATTGATTAATTTGTTTTTTAGACGCTAAATTTTCGGGTGAAACTTCAACCTTTTTAGCTTGTTCAGCAACGAAATTTTTTACTTTTTTAAATATTTGTTTGTAACCTGGGTATTCATCAAGACGGAGGATCTTCTCTGGATATTCTCCACAATCTTCTTGTTCTGCTCTTTTCAACACCATTAGCATTGATTTACCTTTATGTCGAACATCTAACATTTCAACACCTTCAAGGTTTGCCATACTGCCCACGTTATCTGGGTTATGCACAGCTAACGCGAACAAGGTATGGTCTTTGGCAATAAACCCTATTGGCATATCACGACTTTTGGCTTGCTGAAAACGCCAGCTGGCTAAATACTGCAATATATACAGTTGCTTAGGGCTAAGCTTCCAGCTTAACTTAATATTACGATATAGTTTGCTTTCATCAATGGGTGTAAACTTTTTCTCAATCAGTAGCTCACTTTCTTCTTTAGCCGCATCAAGCCAACCAGCTTGTTCAAGCTCATGGAGAATACGCGGGTAAAGTTGAAATAAATACTCAACATCAGCTTGCGCATAATCAAGTTGCTTAGTACTTAAAGGACGCTTCATCCAATCAGTTCTTGATTCTGATTTATCAACTTCAATGTCTAAATAATGATTCACCATAGCGGCGTACCCCATCGACAAACCATGCCCAAGGAACGACATCATTATTTGGCTGTCAATTAAGTTAACCGGACGACAATTTGCAGCGGTTAGAAAAACCTCTAAATCTTCTGAACAGGCATGTAAAACTTTACAAATCTTTTCATCGGTTAATAACTGCCAAAAAGGTGATAAGTCATCTATAGCAACGGGGTCAATTAGCGCTAAGTTTTCCCCGTCATTCACTTGAATAAGACCTAATTTAGGATACAAGGTACGCGTACGAACAAATTCGGTATCTATTGCCAAAAAGTCTGCTTTTGCAAGCTTCTGACAAAGCGCTACCAATGAGGCATGATCTTCAATGTATGTTTTATTCAAGTTATTGTTCCCTTATAACTAACGACGACGACGTGTTGCTTGTTGACTTCTTTGTTGATGTTTTTTAACTGAGCGGCGAATACGACGACTTTTAGCATTATCCATCACTTTTTCATCCACTTTTACTTTACTTTGCGTTTCTACCGGCAGATTAACTAATTTGCGATAATAGTTCACTTCAGGTAATGCCAACTCTGTCCAACCGCCATTAGGTAATTGGCGCTTCATTTCCATATCACCATAGCGAACACGAATTAAACGACTGACTTGAACTTCTTGGCTTTCCCATAAACGACGAACTTCACGGTTTCGTCCTTCAGAGAGCACAACATGAAACCAATGATTACGGCCTTCACCACCTTTATAAGTGATTTTTTGAAACTTCGCTGGCCCATCTTCCAATTTAACACCCGCACGCAATGTTTGCAGCATGGCTTCATTAACATCGCCAAAAACACGTACGGCATACTCACGTTCAACTTTTTGTGAAGGATGCATTAAGCGATTAGCAAGTTCACCGTCTGTGGTGAATAACAACATACCCGAGGTGTTAATGTCTAAACGACCAACGGCAACCCAGCGACTATTCTCTAAGGGGGGTAAACGATCAAAAACCGTTGGGCGTCCTTCAGGATCTTTACGGGTACACATTTCGCCTTCGGGCTTGTTGTACATAATGACACGACATAAGTCGTCTTCTTTAGGTTTTAACTTAACGATATGACCATCAAGACGTATCTGCTCGGTTCCTTCGATGCGGTCACCCAAAAAAGCGGTTTTTCCATCAATACTGATACGACCAGCACTAATAAAGGTTTCCATTTCACGGCGTGAGCCTTTACCAGCACGGGCAAGGACTTTTTGTAATTTTTCAGACATGGGGTTTAACTCTCTTTACGTCAGTAACTTCACGGTATTTACCGCTACGTTGCTGGCTCTATAATAAATAGTGTTTGTATATTTCTATCAATACGGTGCTGTTGCTATAACTAAACCACTTCTTAATTAGGTCTATCTATAACGCCTAAATCAGCCATAGGCAATAATTCGGGTAACTGGCTTAATGATGTTAATGAAAAATAATCTAAAAACACTTTGGTGGTTGCATATAATGAAGGCCTACCGGGCACTTCTTTGTTACCTACCACTTTTACCCAGTTTCGTTCTAACAATGTTTTCATTATATAACTACTTACCGCGACTCCGCGAATATCTTCTATTTCGCCGCGCGTTATTGGCTGTTTATAAGCAATAAGTGCAAGTGTTTCTAAAAGTGCCCGAGAATACTTAGGCGCTTTTTCTTTGGTGAGCTTAGCAACAAATAAAGCTAAATCTTCATTAAGTTCATTAATTGTTTCAAATCGGTAACCTGAAGCGACCTGCACCAAATTAATGCCTGAATGTTTATATTTTATCACCAATTGGTTGATCACATCACGAATTTGCTGATGAGTAACTTGATAATTAACTAACAACTCTACTTTAATTTGCTTAACACTCAGTGGCCCATCACTGACAAAAAAAGCCGCTTCAATAAGTTTTACTAATGTTGCTTGTTCACTTGTTGTCATGCGGGTAAACGCACTCTTAATTGACCAAAGATGGTTGTTTGTATGCATTCTATCAAACTTTCTTTAATCAGCTCTAAAATAGCTAAAAAAGTTACCACAACACCTTGTCGACCTTCTTGCACGGAAAATAGCGCGCTAAACTCAACAAAAGCATTAGCTGTTGTCGCTGCACGTTTTAAGTGCGCGAGTATCGCAGACATTCGTTCTCTGGTTGACAAAGATTCCTTTTCAATATGATGATGTTCAAGCGCTTTGGTTCGTTTAAGTATGCCTTGTAGCGCACTCACCAATTCATTTAACTCAACATCCGCCTGAAAAACAGCCGCTTGAAAGTCTTCAGACAATTCAACACTCGCTTGAAAAGTATCACGTTCGAGTCGAGGAATTCCATCAAGTTGCTGCGCCGCATTTTTAATCACTTCATATTCTTGCAAGCGACGCACTAATTCGGCGCGAGGGTCTTCGTCTTCTTCAACTACCGCTTGTTTAGGTAATAATAAGCGTGATTTAATTTCCATCAAAATGGCGGCCATTACTAAGTATTCGGCCGCTAATTCCATTTTAATTTCTTTCATTAATTCAATATATTGCATGTATTGCGTGGTAATGGGCGCAATAGGCATATCAAGAATATCAAATTTTTGTTTTCTAATAAGGTATAGCAATAAATCAAGAGGACCTTCAAACGACTCTAAAATAACTTCTAAGGCATCAGGTGGAATAAATAAGTCTTGTGGTTTGTTTACCACAACTTCACCACGGATCAATGCTAAGGGTAAAACCTGCTGCACCATATCACGAGGTAGGGTAGCTTTATGTTGACTAGCGGACTGACTCACTGTTTATTTACCATTGCCAAGGTCATGTTATTCAAAAGGTGTTGGGTCTCCTTCACCCACTCGAATAATATTCACTTCATCATCGGAAAAATCAATCACGGTCGTTGGGTGTTCACCTAAATGCCCACCATTAATAATTAAATCAACTTGGTGCTCTAAAATATCGCGGATATGCTCAGGGTCATATTCAGCTCGTTCTTCACCAGGCATTATTAGCGTTGTCGACATAATAGGTTCTTGTAGCTCAGCCAATAAAGCCTGCACAATGGCATTATCAGGCACCCGAATACCAATGGTCTTTCTTTTAGGGTTTAATAAGCGCTTTGGCACTTCTTTTGAACCTTTAAAAATAAAAGTATATGGGCCTGGGGTATTACTTTTTAATAACCGATAAGCGCTGTTATCAACACGGGTATATTCAGATAATTCAGATAAATCACGACACACCAGTGTAAAATTGTGATCTTTACCGATATTTCGGATATTACAAATACGCTCAAGCGCTTTTTTGTCACCGATATGGCAACCTAAAGCATATCCTGAATCGGTAGGATAAACGATAACACCACCTTGTTGGATAATTGCCGCCGCTTGTTTCATCAAACGACCTTGCGGATTATCTGGGTGTACATAAAAAAACTGACTCATAAGTTTACTCCACTGCAGGTGTTAATGTTAATGCCAAAGATCCCAAATAGGCTTTACCGTATCTGGCATGCGTAAATTACGGCCTAAATCACTCCATCGGGTTGGATAATGAAAGTCGGAGCCCATAGAGGCATGTAAATCATATTCTAAACAAAAGCTTAGCATTAATTTTCGTTGTTCGTTACCCATTTGCGGTAATACTATTTCTAAACCATCGCCCTTTGCGGCTTTAAACTGCACCACTAAACGACGTAACCATTTGGTTGATAAGTCATATCTAACTGGGTGGGCAATAACAGCATTACCGCCAGCATGATGAATAGCCGCAACCGCCTCTTCAATAGAACACCAAGTTGGCTTTACAAAAGCACGTTGCCCTTTGCCAATATATTTATCAAAGGCTTTTTGCATATGGTCAACATGCCCTTCTTGTAATAATATTTTAGCAAAGTGTGCGCGGGTAATAGAGCCTTCGCCCGCTAAATCTTTCGCTTGTTGATAAATACCTGGGAAACCACACTTTGTCAGTTTTTCACCCATGCTGGTTGCTCGTAACTCTCTTGCTGCTTGTTGGCGACTAATTAAGGTTTGTAACTCAATATTGTTAACATCAATATTAAGACCAACAATATGAATTTCAAAACCATGCCAACTGGTTGATATTTCAATACCACTCACTAATGTTAATGGATGATTTTTTTCTAAAATATAATCTTTAGCTATAGATAAACCTTTTACCGTGTCATGGTCAGTAATGGCTAAAACATTCAATTGGAAGTTTACCGCCCGTTCAACAAGCTCTTGCGGCGTTAAGGTTCCGTCAGAACATTTTGTATGGCTGTGTAAATCAACCCGCAGGCTATAATAATCAGCTAAATCAGAGGTTGACAATACAGTCATAATCGGTTCTTCTATAGGGGAATTAATTGCTCATGCAATTTTACTGAGATGAAGACAATAATGATACAAGTAAAACAAACTATTTTGATGATTTTTTGGTGGCATAACTCTACATAAGTGGGTTGTGATGTTTACTTGTACGTAAAAATTCAAAAAGCCTGCTTATTTTATAGATAAGTGGGCTTTTTACTTTTTAGCATATCGCTAAAGAACTTTGAGAGAAAAATAATGATTACAACACGTGTTAAAAGTTGGTTTATATGGTGGCTACTGCCTATTTATGCAGGTTGACCATTAATTAAAATTAGACGTTAAAAGCTAGGAAAGAATATGAACCCTCAGAATATGCTTACAATAGATAAGCAAACTGGCAGTGTTAGCACCCTGTCAGAAACCGTAAAATATCAGACCGATCCCTTGGCGATATTTCACCAGTTAAGCCAAAACAGCGACAATAACTTATTATTAGAATCTGCTGAAATTGATAAAAAACATCAATTAAAAAGCTTATTACTGACCGATGCGGCATTAAAAATTACCTGTCATGGTAATATTGTCACTTTTGAAGCATTAACGAACAATGGACAAGCTGCCCTTGAATTTGCGCAGCAGCAACTCGCTGCACACGCGACGTTAACCGTTAAAGATAAAATACTTAACGCTGTTTTCCCCGAATTAACTCAACAACTTGATGAAAATTCACGCTTACTCGCTATTAATCCTTTTCAAAGTTTGCGTTTATTCAACAAACTAGATAATAGCAACAGTCACCCTTTTGCCATATTTTTAGGTGGCGTATTCGCGTTTGATATGATGTCGATGACCGAGCAATTACCGACGGTAAGTAATGGCGACAATACCTGTCCAGACTTTGTCTACTATTTAGCTGAAACCGTTGTAGTTATTGATCATGAAGCGCAATCAACTGAAGTTATCGGTAATATTTTCTCAGGAGAAGATGCCAATAATAACCTCGTGACTATTCGTCAACGGTTAGCTGATATAAAAAGTATATTGGCTCAGCAATATGTTGCTCAAGAAGTACCTCACGACAAGCAAATTGAAAAAAATGAGGTTATTAGCGATATCTCAGATCAACAGTTCTGTGACACGGTTAATCAATTAAAAGAAAATATTCGCGCTGGTGATATTTTTCAAGTGGTGCCCTCACGTACCTTTTCGCTAAAGTGCTCAAATACCTTAAATGCTTATAAAGCGTTAAAACAAAGTAACCCTAGCCCTTATATGTTTTACCTGAAAGATAGCGACTTTTGTATTTTTGGCGCCTCTCCAGAATCTGCCTTAAAATATCAACATAAAAATCGTCAAGTAGAAATTTACCCAATAGCAGGAACACGTCCACGCGGACTGAATAAAGACGGATCAATTTCGCTTGATTTAGACAGTCGAATTGAACTCGAACTACGTTTAGATAAAAAAGAGTTAGCCGAGCACACTATGCTGGTTGATTTAGCACGCAACGATATTGCCCGCGTTAGTCAAGCAGGTACTCGCTATGTTGCTGACTTACTTAAAGTTGACCGTTACTCTCATGTAATGCATTTAGTCTCTAGAGTTTGCGGCACTTTAGCGCTTGACCTTGATGCCCTGCACGCTTATCAAGCTTGTATGAATATGGGCACTTTATCGGGTGCGCCGAAAGTAAAAGCGACACAGTTAATTCGAGAAGTAGAAGGCAAACGTCGGGGTAGTTATGGCGGCGCGGTTGGTTATTTAACCGGTGACGGTGAAATGGATACCTGTATTGTTATACGTTCTGCTTTTGTAAAACACGGTATAGCGCATGTTCAAGCGGGTGCAGGTGTTGTTTACGACTCAGATCCCCAGTCAGAAGCCAATGAAACCAAACAAAAAGCGCAAGCAGTCATTAATGCCATCCAACATGCAGAACTGTTTACGGTTAAGATTAGTGCAGCCCAGAATAACGACGCCGCTAACCTAGGCAACAAGTGCAAGGAGAATAATCATGCATAGTCATCAAGAAAGCCATGATAATGGCAAGGTTAAAATCTTCATGCTCGACAACCTTGACTCTTTTACTTACAACTTGGTCGATGAATTTCAATGTTTAGGGTTTGAACCGACCATATATCGAAATACCCTATCAGCAGATTTTATCTTTGAACAAATGCAAAAATCGACTGGCCAGGTATTATTGGTATTATCGCCTGGCCCAGGTGAACCCAGTAAAGCAGGCTGTTTAATGGCATTAATTGCCAAATGCGCCGGCAAATATCCCATCTTAGGTATTTGTTTAGGCCATCAAGCTTTAGTTGAACACTACGGCGGTAAAGTTGTCCGTGCACCTGAAATTGTCCATGGTAAGGCCTCGAGCATTACCCATCGTCAAACAGGTGTTTTTGACAAGATAAATCACCCTTTACCTGTGGCTCGCTATCATTCATTAATCGCAAGTGAAGTCCCTAATACCATTGATATTATTGCTGAATATATAACGGCTGAACAAATCAACTTACCGATGGCCATTGAGCATAAAGCGGATGTAGCTTTAGGATTTCAATTTCATCCAGAGTCAATTCTAACGACTTATGGTGGCACGTTATTAGCACAAACCATTGACTATTTACTGGCCTCATCACAGAAAGCAGCGGAAGGTTCTTATGAGTAAAATTTTACAACAACTCGTTGACGGAAATGATATTAGCCAGACTGAAGCTGAAGATTTTTTTAAAAATATGATCAAAGGTGAAGTTGAGCCCGTACTGTTAGCGAGTGTATTAACTGCCTTAAAAATAAAGGGTGAAACGGCTAACGAAATTTCAGGTGCGGCCTTAGCTGTAAGAGGCTCAGCAACACCATTTCCGCAGCAAGAAAATAACGTCGCTGACTGCGTAGGTACCGGTGGCGATGGCGCGAATACCATTAATATATCAACTACCGCGGCAATATTAGCTGCGGCATGTGGTTTAAAAATGGCAAAACACGGTAACCGAAGTGTTTCTAGCATGTCTGGCTCCGCAGATTTACTTGAAGCATTTGGCGTTAATTTAATGATGTCGCCAGCAACAGCAAGTGAGTGTTTAGCGCAAACAAATTTATGTTTCTTATATGCGCCGGCTTATCACCCGGGTTTTAAACATGCAGCTCCAGTTAGAAAATCTATGGGGGTTCGCACTTTATTTAATATATTAGGGCCATTAGTAAATCCTGCTTCACCCAGCACGATGTTACTCGGTGTTTACACGCCAGCGCTTATCGATGTTATGGCAAAAAGTTTACTGTTAACGGGGGTTAAACGTGGCTGGGTCGTTCACGGGAGTGGTTTAGATGAAATTGCCCTACACGGTAATACGCAAATTAGCGAAATAGCAATGGGGCAGTGTACAACTCGGATAATTTCTCCTGCTGATTTTGGTATAGCAAGTTACACATTAGAAGATATTAAAGGTGGTACGCCACAAGAAAATGCCGAGTATATTCGCGCTATTCTTAGCGGTAATGGCAAGCCCGCTCATAATGCAGCCGTCATTATTAACTGCGCGGCATTATTATATCTACATGATAAAGCAAGTGATTTAAAAGTAGCCGCTAAGATGGCAAGTGAAGTATTAGCTTCAGGTAAAGCATTAACGACTTTAGAAAACATGGTCGTGATTTCAAACTCAAATTCAGACTCAAAGGCAATGGCATAACATGGCAAATGTATTAGAAAAAATTGTTGCTGATAAACGTATCGAAATAGCGCAACGTAAAATTGATTTTCCATTAAGTGAATTTATCGACACCTTAATTCCGACTCAAAAAGATATGTATGCCGCACTTGATAGGAAACAAGGTCACGCGCACGCTGGGTTTATTTTAGAGTGTAAAAAGGCTTCTCCGTCAAAAGGTTTAATACGCAAAGATTTTGACCCTAAAGCTATTTGCCAAATTTATGATAAATATGCCGCCGCTATTTCTGTCTTAACCGATGAGAAATACTTTCAAGGTACTTTTGAGTATTTAAAAATAGTGACTGACTCGGTAAATTGTCCAGTACTTAATAAAGATTTCTTTGTTGATGCCTACCAAGTCTATTTGGCACGATATTACGGTGCTGATGCAATATTATTAATGCTCAGTGTTTTGTCTGACCAAGAATATAAAGACTTATCGGCTATCGCTGAGCAATATAATTTAGCGGTCTTAACTGAAATATCCAACGATGAAGAGCGCGACCGAGCCATTGATTTAGGCGCAAAACTCATTGGTATTAACAACCGAGATTTACGCGATTTATCCACCGATATTACTCGAACCTTTGATTATGCGCCGACACTGCCTGCTGATCGCATCGTTATATCTGAATCGGGTATTTATACCAACGAGCAGGTTCGCGAGCTAGCACCAGCGGTTGATGGCTTTCTAGTGGGTAGTTCAATTATGGCAGAAGATGATATTGATTTAGCTTGTCGTAAACTCATTTATGGTAATAACAAAGTCTGCGGCTTAACACAAGTTGACTATGCCCAAAGTGCTGTTGATACCGGCGCACAATTTGGTGGCTTAATTTTCGCTGAAAAGTCGCCAAGATATGTTAACGAACAACAAGCAACAATGATTGTCGAGCAGGTTCCTTCTTTACGTTACGTCGGCGTGTTTGTTAATCACGCCATTGAAGATGTAGCAAAACTTGCCCACAAGCTAAACTTATTTGCAGTGCAACTTCATGGTAATGAAACTTCACAATATATCGCTTCGTTGCAGCCATTATTACCCAAATCCTGTCAAAGCTGGAAAGCTTTGCCGGTCGAGAGCGAAGTACCTGAATTAATGGATAATGCGCAATTTTACGTTTTAGATGGTAAAAATGCTGGCAGTGGTGAAACGTTTAATTGGCGAGCGTTAGCCGAATCTGAGCAAGACTTGACCCATTGTTTTCTAGCGGGCGGTTTGTCTATTGATAACATAGCACAAGCGATTAGCCAGAAAACAACGCTAGATTTATTTGGTTTGGACCTCAACTCAGGTGTTGAAACAAGCCCAGGCGTGAAGAGCCGTGAAAAACTACAACAAGTTTTCGCCGCCATCAGACACTATTAATAGTAAAGCATTAGGAATAAAAACAATGACAGAGCAAACGATGAAACAAGAAACCACAAAAACAAAAACGACTTTACCTGCTTATTTTGGTGAGTTTGGCGGCATGTTTGTTGGAGAATTATTAGTACCTGCCCTTGAACAATTAGAACAGGCATTTATTGACTCACAACAAGACGAAAGTTTCTTAACTGAGTTTAATGACCTTTTAAAAAATTACGCTGGTCGTCCAACACCACTGACCTTAACCCGCAATTTATGTAAAAACCCACTCGCTAAAATATATTTAAAACGCGAAGACTTATTGCATGGCGGCGCGCATAAAACCAATCAAGTACTTGGTCAAGCATTACTCGCTAAACGTATGGGTAAAACAGAAATTATTGCCGAAACAGGTGCTGGGCAACACGGCGTTGCTACAGCTATCGCTTGTTCGTTATTAGGTTTGAAATGTCGAGTTTACATGGGCGCATTAGACTGTGAACGTCAACAACCGAATGTATTTCGCATGAAATTAATGGGAGCAGAAGTTATCCCTGTTACTGCAGGCTCTGGTACCTTAAAAGATGCCGTTAATGAAGCTTTGCGGGATTGGTCTGCAAACTATGAAAATGCTCATTACCTACTAGGCACCGCTGCGGGGCCTCACCCGTTTCCAACTATCGTTCGTGAATTTCAAAAAATGATTGGTGAGGAAGCTAAACAGCAAATCCTGAAACAAGAAGGTCGCTTGCCTGATTATGTCATCGCTTGTGTCGGTGGTGGTTCAAATGCCATTGGTATTTTTCATGATTTTATTAAAGAAAGCAGCGTAAAATTAATTGGTGTTGAAGCGGGTGGCAAAGGTGTAGACACCAATCAGCATGGCGCCACATTAGTTGCCGGAACAAAAGGCATGTTACATGGAAATTATACTTATATTATGCAAGACAAGTCAGGGCAAATAGAGGAGTCGTATTCGGTTTCAGCAGGTCTGGACTACCCAGCTGTAGGTCCTCAACATGCGTTTTTAAAAGATACTGGCCGTGCTCAATATGTGCCCATTAATGACGATGAAGCGTTAGCAGCTTTTAAAATGTTAGCAATGAATGAAGGTATTATTCCAGCGCTTGAACCGTCTCATGCCCTTGCCCACACCATTAAGATGGCAGAAGCAGTTACTGAGGAAACGGTATTCCTTGTTAATTTATCAGGGCGAGGTGACAAAGATTTAGCGCATGTGCAAACAGTGTTACAAGCTGAAGAAGACAAAAAAAATCAAGGAGAAGCATAATGAGCTTAGACGTAACGTCAAACAAGCAGATGACTACTCGTTATCAGCAAACTTTTGCTCAATTAGCAAAAAAGAATCAAGGCGCTTTTATTCCATTTGTGACCGTAGGCGATCCAAACCTTGAGCAATCATTTGAAATAATCAAAGCATTAATAGATGCTGGTGCTGATGCGTTAGAGTTAGGTATTCCATTTTCAGACCCAAGTGCCGACGGCATTACTATTCAAAAAGCAGCACTGCGCGCACTGAACGCTGGGGTAGATACAGATGCTTGCTTAACTATTTTAGCAAAAGTTCGCGCTTATGCGCCTCAAATGCCTATCGGTTTATTACTTTATGGGAATTTAGTTTTTGCTCGTGGTATTGATACTTTTTATAAAGATATGGCTGCTGCTGGTGTTGATTCGGTGTTAATTGCCGATTTACCTTTACGTGAAAGTGCTCCCTTTCGTGCAGCCGCCTTTAAGTATGGTGTTGCGCCAATATTTATAGCGCCGCCTAACGGCAGTGAAGAAACATTAAAGCAGGTTGCACAGTTCAGCTATGGGTACACCTACGTATTAAGTCGTGCGGGTGTAACTGGGGTGGATACGCCTAAAAGTGCATCGGAAGAAGCCACTAATCCTGCTATTCATTTAATTGAAAAGCTAAAAGCAAATAATGCCTCACCAGGGGTGATTGGATTTGGTATTTCTAACCCCGAACAAGTTAAAGCGGCTTTAGCTACAGGTGCCGCTGGCGCAATAAGCGGTTCAGCTGTGGTTAAAATCATTGAAAATAATCTTGATGATAACCAAGCCATGTTAGCGGCATTAACAAGTTTTGTTCAACAAATGAAAGCGGCAACGCGTTAATAAAAGATATATTTAGGGCGTGTAAAAAATCGATAAAGCCAGCTTAATTGACACTAGCTGGCTTTATATGATTATTTTATACGTGACTACCCCCTTTCTTAAAAAAATCATTCTTCAATCTAAGGCTCGAGCAATAGATATAAATGCCCTTCTTGCGCGCTCTCGCTGGTCAAATTCCTCATAATCATGTAGATTAACTTCCGATTTAAATACACCTTATAGATAATGTTGGCGGTAATAACTTAGCCGTTTTAAAAATCTGTTAAGTTAATAATTTTGGGGTTTACTAGTTTTTTATGAATTCACGTTTAATTACCTTTGCTTTATTAGCAACCATTATTTGTAAAAGAGCTAGGTAAGTCAGGCTTTATTCACTAATGGATGAAAAAATTTTGGCAATTCTGAAGCCAATACACTTTGAATCGGCTTTAGCTACTGGTTGTTTAGATTGCTGCTCGTCTATCATTTTAGTTTGACTAATGACAAAGTTTTTCTGCTCGTTGGTGTTAGCAAATAATATTAAGTTATTTAGCGAGTTCAGTAATCTGATGGTAACTGATACATTGTTAGTTGCTTCTTGTCTTATCTGGTCAAATGCCGCTCTAGCGATATCATCAAACGTTAACACCTTGCAGACTAATCTCAATTGACCTGCTTCATCATAGTGTTGTCTTGCTGGAAATACTCTTTTAGTGAGCCCACATAAAACAGAATTGAGTTTATCAACACACGTTATCGCCGTATAAGGGTCGTTAATACCGGGTGAAAGTGCACGTAAAGCGATTTCAACTAACTGATGGATAGCAAATTCGGGGTCTTGCACCGGCGTTCTGTATGCCCCTAATAAAATAAAATCAGATACTTGCTTGACTGTCTTTTTATTAATAGCATTATCTGAATGAATAATCGCGATAACGGAGTCTTCAACAATATAATCTCCTGGATAATATATGCATTCAATTAACGCTTTATTTTCAGTAGCGAGTGCTAAAAGTGCTATGTGTTCAATAGTTTGAACATATCCACTGCACTTGGCTAATACGTCAATTTGATTAACTTTCTGCGTTAAAACTTTATCGCATGATTGAGCAATAGCCGATGATTTTTTTTGCTTTGAAATAGATGGGAAGAGGTTGTCAATACTACATTGAAGCTCTTGGTAAACATCATCAATAACAACATCGGCTTGAATAGCCTTAGCGACATGATGAATAAAGTAAATTAAAACACCAACGCTAATACAAGTCATTATTACAGCGATAAGTACGGTTAAGCCCGGTTTGAAAATATAGGGCTCTTGAAAGCTAATGGCACAAAAGACGAGGATACAAAACAAGAAATTAGATATAAAAGCACCAAGCACAACTTGAGTGCCCGTATCCATCATAAAGTTACGCAGTAAACGAGGACCAAACTGTGATGAAGCCAAGGTTAAAGCAACGATAGTAAGAGAGAATGCAATACTGGTAACCGTTATCATTGCCCCAGCTATTGTTGCTAACAATGACCGAATAGCATCAATATCCATTTTATAAACTAATGGAATGGTGAACTCAATACTCTCAATATATAAAGCATCAATACATACCGTAAAAACCGCTAACACTATTGATGATAGCACCATAAATGAGGGGATAAACCAAAAACTGGTACGTGCTTTTTCTATTATTGATCCATATTTGATAATATTAAATTGCAAAGCATTACCTTCTTCAATTATTGAAATCTATTTAAGTTCATTGTCGAAATACGCAACTTAATACCCTGTAACCCAATAATAGCCGATCATTAATTACCTAAAATGGCTACTTAGCTTCTTTGTAACAGAATAGTAAAATAGTATAAAATAACGTCAACAGGCAACGGTTCCAAAAAATTATAGTGCTACAAAAAGTGCTAAAAATATAACTCTGTGCGTTAATAGCTCGACAGACGCTGGCGATAGAGTAAAAAGAAATCCTCGTACTCTATTCATTGGTTATTCAAAAGCACTTGATGTTAAGTTACGTTCGCTTTAGAAAAACTTTAATTGTATACCTAAGCCAACTCTTTGCTGATGGCGATTATAATCAATTAATGAGTCACCGTAGCCATTAAAATATTGAAATAAAATATCATAATTATCGGTTATTGGGTAACTAACGTTAAACTCAATACTGCCTTTGTTCTCACTCGTTCTTAAATTATTCCTCAGCAAACCTACTATATTAAAGTCACCCCAATGAGTTCCATAACCTAGTTCGATATTCCCCAAAAAGCGAGTAATATCAGGATTGTCATCTCCTTGAGCACTTGTTGGCGTTTCTTTTTCATCTTCAGGGATCCTATACCATGTTTTGATATAATAAAATGATGATTTATCACTGAACAATGCAGAGGCAAATGCCCTATTCCAACTTCTAGAAAGCTCATTCGACTGACCATTTGATTGATGATTCAAACCCACTTGCACTCCATTAAATTTAAACCCTAATATGGACAACTCATTGTGCCACGCATAGTAAACTTCAGGCTCGTAATCTGTTGCACGAAAAGGTTTAGACACATCACTGTTATAGACCTGCCAGTATGACTTTGCTGTAAAACCTAAATACAAACCAGACGTACTATCTTGCTCAATATATAAAGGCAACTTGACACTAATTTGATATTTAGCTTCAATATTGTCGACATTTTCTTTATTGAGGTCGTCAACAGTCGCTGTATTAGGTTTGGTGATATAAGTAACAGGAAGGAGATAGTTACGTCTATGTTGAGATATAACAAACGGATTTGCTATGGCTTCTTTAGCTGATTCCAACCGCTCATCCAGAATTGAATCAGTGCTGGCGATAACCTCAACTTCTGTCTCTATTATTGGCTTTTTAGCTAATGCTTGGCTGCTTTGGCTAAAACTTAAAAAAGACACACAACACACGGTGACAATAAAAAACACCGAGATCAAATTTTTCATACTAGATCACTCATAAATTAACAGTTGTTAAGGTTTGATAATAAGCACCTATTCAATAGGCACTAACAAAAGTTGGGTTATAGTTAACATACAACAGATTAAACGTTGTAAATAATGAGAGCATAGTCAGTTATGCTCCTATTTTTTACCTAAAATGTCTTTAAAATAAAAGCGAGGTATTTATTTTATCAAAAAAAAATTATTACATGATAGATATTTCAGGGCTGTTCTTAGGTTATATGATTAAACCCTCATATTAACCTATATCGATACTAAAATTTTTAAAGGGAATCCCTTTATCTGTATCTTTTATTATCTATGGTTTATTGCCTAGGCATCATTTTGGACTTAGCCAGTCAATATTAAAATAGCACCACAAAAAAGGGCTTAGTGCCCTTCTTTGTGGTTGTCTAATAATTAACAATCTTTATCTTTAGCTTTAACTCCTTCTTTAATATTTTCACAAGCATCTTCGATGGCGTTACCTGCATCTGTTGCGGCTTCGCCCACTTTTTCGCCCGCATCTTCAACAGCATTTCCTACATCCGTTATAGCTTCATCAACTTTTTCACCTGCGGTTTCAGGTTTACTGTCACATGCTGATAAAGCAAGTACAGCGGTTAAGGCGATCAAAGAAGTTGTTAAAAATTTAAGTTTGTTCATAGTTATCTCCATTTATTAATTTTTGAGTTTATACGCTGCATTTATAGGTCGTTAAATCTTTGGACCTTTGCCACGAACTGCGTTTGCGATTAATGATATGACCAGTAATACGACGAATACAAAAAATATAATTTTAGCAATTTCTGTTGCCGCACCTGCAATGCCACCAAAACTAAATAACGCCGCTATGATTGCAATAATAAAAAATGTTAATGCCCATCTCAACATAATGTAATTCCCTATATTATTTAATAATAAAATTAGTTCACTGCTTTAATAGCAATAAATAAGCCAGCTTTACTTGAAACTATAAAGCGTTGTTTTATAGTTACTTTATCAAGAAATTAATATTAAAAAATATCCACTAAAAAATAAATTGTAATAATTACATTATAATAGGTGTTATTTTCCTTTTTAACAACGCCTTACCTACTAAGCTAAAACCTGATGGCTATGCTGATTAGTAAGTACTATATAAGTTAATGGGCATAACATCTAAGACTAATAGAATAACACTATAAAAAAGTGTTATGGCGAAAATAAGATTGAATAACTTATTAGAGATTAAATTTTGACAGCTGATACGTGACATCTTTTGAATAGATGTAGATGTAAATATAAAAATGAAAAAACCTTTATATCCCAGTAAGTTTCCTACGGTATATAAAGGTTTTTAACATAACCAAGTGGCTAATTAGTTGTCCATTTTAGCCCAAGTATCTCGTAAACCTACCGTACGGTTAAACACAAGCTTGTCACCTGGTGAGTCTTTATTATCACGACAAAAATAACCTTGACGTTCAAATTGAAAGGCTTGTTCAGGTTTAGCATTGACCAATGACGGCTCTACTTTAGCGTGACTAATGGTAATTAACGAATCTTCATTCATCACACTCTGAAAATTTTCTGCTGCTGCCGGATTTGGTACATTAAATAAACGGTCGTATAAACGAATTTCTGCATCAATAGATTGCTCAGCGGCAACCCAATGAATAACACCTTTTGGTTTAGTACCATCTTCAGGGTTTTTACCTAAGGTATCGGCATTATAATTACAATAAACGGTAGTAACATTGCCTTCGCTGTCTTTGTCACAACGTGTGGCGGTAACAACATAAGCACCACGTAAACGTACAGCTTTATCAAGCACTAAACGCTTATATTTCTTATTGGCTTCTTCACGAAAGTCTTCCGCTTCAATGTAAATTTCTGCGGCGAAAGGAACAATGCGAGTACCTTGTTCATCATCACTTGGATGATTTTTGACGTTTAATTCTTCTACTTGTCCCGCTGGGTAGTTTTCGATGATCAACTTAATCGGGTCAAGTACCGCCATAGCACGTGGCGCATTGTCATTTAGGTCTTCACGAATACAAGCTTCTAAAACACCAATTTCAACGGTATTGTCCATTTTAGTAACGCCAATACGTTTAGCAAACTCACGTAATGAGCTAGGAGTATAACCGCGACGACGAAAGGCAGCAATCGTAGGCATACGCGGGTCGTCCCAACCATTGACGAGTTTTTCATCAACCAAAGTATGAAGTTTACGTTTACTCATTACCGTGTATTCAAGGTTTAAACGTGAAAACTCATATTGATGTGGTACAACATCAATCGATACATTATCAAGCACCCAATCATATAAACGACGGTTATCTTGAAACTCTAACGTACAAAGTGAATGGGTAATACCTTCAATAGCATCAGATAAACAATGGGTAAAATCGTACATCGGGTAAATGCACCATTTGTCAGCTGTTTGATGATGATGAGCAAAACGGACACGATAAAGAATCGGATCACGCAAACACATAAAGCTTGATGTCATATCAATTTTAGCGCGAAGTACACATTCGCCTTCTTTACATTTACCGTCTTTCATTTTGGCAAAAAGTGCTAAGTTATCTTCAACACTCGTATCACGATACGGGCTATTTTTCCCTGGCGCTTTGAGCGTACCACGGTGTTCGCGAGCTTCATCCGCATTTAAGAAACAAACGTATGCCAAGCCTTTCTCAATTAACTCAACAGCAAAACCATGCAATTGATCAAAGTAATCAGAAGAGTAATGAACCTTACCCGCCCAATCAAATCCTAACCATTTTACGTCTTCTTGAATTGAGTTAACGTAATCAATGTCTTCTTTTTCAGGGTTGGTATCATCGAAACGTAAATTACATAAACCTTGGTAATCTTGAGCAATGCCAAAATTTAAACAAATGGCTTTCGCATGGCCAATATGTAAAAAACCATTGGGCTCAGGTGGGAAACGAGTTTGCACACTCGAATGTTTACCACTTTCAAGATCCGCATCGATAATTTGACGAATAAAATTTGTTGGGCGTTTTTCAGCTTCCGACATCCACAAAACCTCTAAAAAGAATTTAAACTACGTTATTTTTCGGCATTATAACAACTGTTAATCAAAGGGAATAGCGCTTATCTCGGCAAATTATAAATTTTACGCATTAAGGGCAAAAGTTGCTTAAAAATTAAATAAATATCGAGTTATTCCTAGAAAAAGCAATTAACGTCTGATTATCATCAATAGGTAATTACGTAATCCCCATAAAAAAGAGAAGTACCAAACGGCACTTCTCTTTTATAAGGATTTTTTACTGCAAGAGACTATAGCTTAGGCTTTTTTATTCGCTATATAGGTATCAACCAATTGAGCTAAAACATTTAAGGGTACAGGACCATTACGAAGTACCACATCATGAAACTCACGAATATCAAATTTCTCAGCAAGTTCGACTTTAGCGTGTTCACGTAGCTCAATAATTTTTAACATACCAATTTTATAAGCGGTCGCTTGTGATGGCATAACAACATGGCGCTCGACCATTTTTACAGCGTCAGACTTAGCATTCGGTGTATTCGTTACATAATATTCAATACCTTGAGCTCGCGTCCATTTTTGTGTATGAATACCGGTATCTACTACTAAACGACAAGCTCGCCATAACTCCATAGCTAAACGACCAAAATCAGAATAAGGGTCTTGGTATAAACCAATTTCCTTTGGGATCATTTCTGAGTACAAACCCCAACCTTCGGTGTGTGCGGTATAACCACCAAATTTACGAAATTTTGGAATATTTGTTAGCTCTTGTTTTATCGCTATTTGCATATGATGACCAGGAATTCCTTCGTGATAAGCAAGCGCTGCCATTTGGTAAGTTGGCATTGCTTCCATGTCATAAAGATTGGCATAATAAACGCCTGGACGAGAGCCATCAGGTGCAGGTTGTTGATAAAAAGCTTTACCTGAAGATTGTTCACGGAAAGCCTCAACCGCTTTAACCTTTAATTTAGCTTTAGGTTTGGTTAAGAACAAGCTGTCTAAGCGCCCTTCCATATCATCAATTAAAGCAACAGCTTCATCTAAGTAACGTTGTTTACCGGCTTCATCAGCTGCGTAATAAAATTGTTTGTCATTTCGCATGAATTCAAAAAACTCACCAAGTTCGCCTTCAAAGCCAACCTTTTCCATAATTACGCGCATTTCACCGTGAATTCGATCCACCTCACTTAACCCAGTTTGGTGAATTTGGTTAGCGGTTAAATCTGTTGTGGTGGTGCGTTGTAATGCATTATTAAAAAATGCTTCACCTTCTGGAAATTTCCATGCGCCATCTCTATTGTCTGCTTTTTTTTCTAGCGTTTCTAAATAACTGACTAATTGCTGATAGCCAGGTTTTATGCTGGTTATTAATGCGGTATTAACCTCTGCTAAGAGCGTGCTTTTTTCAGCGGTACTGATCTCAAGCTTATTCACCTTTTTAGTGAAGTCAGCTAAAATCGTACTGTCTTTTCCGTCTTCAAATGGAGCACCTGCAAGAATATTTTGAGAGTCACGAATAACGTGAGGAAAAACAAACTTAGGGGCGATAATACCTAAGTCTTCACGCAATTTTAGTTGTGTCGTTAATTGTTCTAAAAGTACTTTAGCACCCTGCACTCGAGCAATATAATCTTGTGCTTCTTTGACATTGCTAATGGAATGCTGATTAATTAAAAATGCAGGTAAACTCGAATGCAAACCACGCATTTGATTTACAGGATAGTTATGAAAACGCCATTTATGGTCAGCAATTTTATTTTCTAATTTTTGTACCAATAAGTGATAGCTGATCATTGTCTGCTCATCGAGTTCGCGACTATCGATAGCTTTAACACGCTGAAGGTTTTCATGAGTAATCGCTAATTCTTTTAGCGTGTTTTCTTCTGAAATATCATCCCATTTATCATAATCAGTTTTTATACCTAAATAAGTTTGCATCATCGGGCTTCGTGCAACACCTTCATCAAAAATAGCATCAAATATTTGGTTAGCTTTTTCTGATTCAGACAATGCGTTAATTGCACTCTTTTTCTCAGCTTCTTTTGAGCTTGTTTGTGGTGTATCAATACCTTTTTGTTCTGTGCAAGCTGCTAGTAATGAGCTAGAAATAGCCACTACCAGTAATGTACTTTTAAAAGTCATAAGCATCTCTTTTTTATAGGAATATATAGTTATAATGGAATAACTGTAAATGTGCTAAATTAAAAATTATTTTATCTAGTCTTGATCAAAACGGATAGTGTTGGCAATAGCTGTTCGACAAATCGCTTTGTAATTACGATAAAAGGAACGTTACCTCTTCTATTTTTTATAACACATAAAAAAGAGCTTATACCGAGGTAAAGCTCTTTTTATTTAGAGTGTATATTTATAATAATATGATTAACAAAGAAAAATTTAATCTCGAGTGTTACATAATATAAATAACGACGCGTAAAACCTAATTTTTATAAATATCTGAAGGCTTAAGTTTTAACACTTTTCTTTTAGGTTTATCATCGTTATCTGTTGCTTTAGTGGCATTGGGGTTTATGTATATTTTGCTCACTTTAGGCTTAGCTGTTTGATAGTCTTTTTTAGGTAACTCAGGTTTTTTTACCGCTTCGACTTCACGTTTAGGGGTGAATTTTTCAGGGCGGTTAACGTGATATTTAGTATCAATAGCTTGGATAAAGTTTCTTAAGAACTGATCTTTACACTCGCGGTAATGTTTATGATCGGGTTTACGAAAAAATGCACTTAATTCTGGCTTAGTCATACGTATACCTGACGTAGACATCATATCGATAACATCTTCAGCGCGCAGCTCAAGGGCTATTTTCAATTTATTGAGCACAATATTGTTATTCATACGCTTTTCTGGTTGAGGGGTTTCACCATCACGTGCGCCGCGTTTATCAATAATTAAACCATTCAAAAAAGTAGCGAGTTGAACATCACTGCAGTTAACAACTTGTGGATCATCTTCTTTTTTTAACCAATAACTGATTTGTTCACGACTTACCGTTAACTTTGCTAAATTAAATAGGTCGATCATCTTTTGATCATTAAAATTAAAGGTATATCTTAAACGACGTAAAACATCATTGTTGGTCACAAAACTCTCCAAAAAAACAGCAGGCCCTACCCAATGTAAAGCTGGGCATTATTATATCACTATAGTTTTTTAAACAAAAAAGTATTTACTCGTTCTTAAAGTTTACCGTTAAGTCATGCTAAGATAATGCGCTGTTTTAGCGCGCCTTATTAACAACAAAAATATTTAATAGAGAAATCATGAGTAAAACTGCTAGCTTATTTGAACCGGTATTAACTAAACGTCGCGGCAAACATGCTGATAAAAAGCATTGGACTAACTTATTAGGCAGTAGTGATACGTTAGCGATTTACCATGGTGCCCTCAATGCCGATGCCCCAGTGTTGTTATTAACCAACGATACCCAGTCAGCATTGCGTTTTGAGCAAGAGCTAAAAAGTTTAAATAAAAAGCGGCAACTCCCTATTTGCTTATTTCCAGATTGGGAAACACTCCCCTATGATAGTTTTTCGCCACACCAAGACATTATTTCCCAGCGATTAGCGACGCTTTATCAATTATCGAACATGAAAAACGGCATCATTATTGTGCCTGTTTCTACATTATTACAACGCCTGGCGCCAACTCAGTATTTACGCACGAATAGCTTGATCGTAAAAGTAGGTGACAAAAAAGATTTACATCTAATGCGCCAAAATCTTGAAGCCAGCGGCTATCGCAGTGTTGAACAAGTAATGGAGCATGGCGAGTTTTCAGCACGTGGTGCCATTCTTGATATATTCCCGATGGGTTGTAAAACGCCTTTTCGATTAGATTTTTTTGATGATGAAATTGATGATATTCGCTTGTTTGATCCTGAAAACCAGCGTTCAAGTGATAAAATAAATGAAATCAATTTATTACCCGCACACGAATTTCCTACCGACGAAACAGCAATTAATTTATTTCGCCGCCAATATCGGGAAGAGTTTCCAAATACCATCCACAAAGAATCGATATATCATCAAGTCAGTGATGGCATTTTACCGGCAGGTATTGAATATTACCTACCACTGTTTTTCGATGAAACAAGCACCTTGTGTGATTATTTAAGCGAAGATACCCGAATAATGCTCAGTGGTGATATTGACAAAGCGATTGAACAATATTGGCTTGATATTGATTACCGCTTTGAAGAGCGTCGCTATGATTTAACACGACCATTATTAGTGCCCAAAAAACTATTTTTAAATAACGACGAATTTTATAGTGCGTTAAAACCTTTTGACCGAATTTCAATAGAGAAAACACCAGTAATATCCACATTAGAAATAACGGATACTAACGAAGAGGCGAAATCGAAAGCCGGGCATATCCGTTTTGATGTAACGCCCTTACCTGATATTACGGTTAATCATCAACTAAAACACCCTTTTGAATTAATTAATAACTTCATTAGCCACAAAGAAACACCTGATAAGATCTTATTTGTGGCTGAAAGTGAAGGCCGCCGAGAAAGTGTTTTAGAGCTATTAGAACGTAACCATATTAAGCCACAATATTTTGATGATATTGAAAGCTTTGTAGCAAGCTCAGAAAAACTGGGCATCACCGTTAATACCCTTAACAGTGGTTTTATTTTTCAAAGTAAAGGCTCTGCCAAGAAAAATGCTATTGCCTTAATCACCGAAGATGAACTCTTGGGTGAGCGCGTAAAACAAAGTCGCCGCCGCACTAAACAGCAAAATATTCAAGCAGACGCTATTTTCAAAAACTTAGCCGAGCTTTCAATCGGCCAACCTGTGGTACATTTTGAACACGGTATTGGCCGTTACATGGGTTTACAAACCATCGAAAATAGTGGCATAACCACTGAGTTTTTGGTTTTAATTTACGCGGGTGAATCAAAACTTTATGTCCCTGTTGGTTCATTACACTTAATTAGTCGATATTCTGGTACAGACGCAGAAAGTGCGCCTTTACATAAGTTAGGCAATGATACTTGGAGTAAAGCAAAGCAAAAAGCCGCTGAAAAAGTACGGGATGTTGCTGCTGAACTCCTCGATATATATGCCAGTAGAGCAAATAACAAAGGTTATCAATTTAAACGTGACAAAGCAGAATATCAAGCCTTTTCAGACAGTTTTCCGTTTGAAGAAACCTTCGATCAAGAGCAAGCTATTAAAGCCGTTGTTTCCGATATGCTCAGTGATAAAGCCATGGACAGGCTTGTTTGTGGGGATGTAGGTTTTGGTAAAACCGAAGTCGCGATGCGTGCCGCCTTTGTTGCGGTTAATGATGGTAAACAGGTTGCTATTTTAGTCCCAACAACCTTGCTTGCCCAACAACATTATGAAAACTTTCGCGATCGTTTTGCTAACTTACCCGTTGTTATTGAAGTACTGTCACGCTTTAAAACAGCTAAAGAGCAAAACGTTGTTATTGCCGATGTTGAATCAGGTAAAATAGATATTCTTATCGGCACGCACAAACTATTACAAAACAGCATAAAATATAAAGATTTAGGATTATTAGTTGTTGATGAAGAGCATCGATTTGGCGTAAAACAAAAAGAAAAAATCAAACAATTACGCAGTAATGTAGATATATTAACACTGACCGCCACCCCTATTCCACGCACCTTAAACATGGCTATGGGTGGAATGCGCGACTTATCGATTATTGCCACACCGCCAGCAAAACGTTTAGCGGTAAAAACATTTGTTCGTGAACGTGACGATGCCCTTATTCGCGAGTCTATTTTACGTGAAATTCTACGTGGTGGTCAGGTTTACTTTTTACATAACAATGTAGACACTATAGATAAAACCGCCGCAGATATTCAAAAATTGCTCCCCGAAGCCAAAGTAACTACGGCTCATGGGCAAATGCGTGAACGAGAACTTGAACGTATTATGGGTGACTTCTATCATCAACGTTACAATGTATTAGTTTGTACAACAATTATAGAAACGGGTATTGATGTACCTACTGCCAATACGATCATTATGGACAGAGCCGACCACTTGGGTTTAGCTCAGCTCCATCAATTACGAGGTCGTGTCGGTCGTTCACATCATCAAGCGTATGCTTATTTATTAACGCCTCATGTTAAACGTATCACTAAAGATGCGAAAAAACGTCTTGACGCAATTGCCTCACTTGAAGATTTAGGTGCTGGCTTTACCTTAGCCACTCACGATTTAGAAATTCGTGGTGCAGGTGAATTATTAGGTGAAGGACAAAGTGGCTCGATGAGTCAGATTGGTTTTACCCTCTATATGGAAATGCTTGACCAAGCAGTTGCGGCCTTAAAACAAGGTAAACAGTTATCACTTGAAAATATGACAGCTAAGCAAACTGAAATTGAATTGCGTGTACCGGCACTGCTACCCGATGATTATATTTTTGACGTAAGTTTACGATTAAGCATTTATAAGCGTATTGCCAGTTGCGGCAATAAAAATGAACTTGACGAAATTCAAGTTGAGCTCATCGACCGTTTTGGTTTGTTACCGCAAGCCGCTAAAAATTTAGTCCATATTGCTAAATTACGTTTAAAAGCTCAAAAAATAGGGGTTTCTCGAATTGAAGCAGGCCCTACTGGTGGCTCAATTGAATTTAGTAACGAGACAAAAGTAGACCCCATGCTTATTATTGGCTTAATTCAGCAACAGCCGCTCGTTTATAAATTAGTTGGTGCCAATAAACTCCAATTTAAAATTGCGACTGAAGACAGCAAGTCGCGTTTTATTTTAGTGACTTCTATGTTAAATGATTTAGTAAAAACGAAAAAATAACCGTAAGATAGGACAATGAACATTGCACTTGAATTTGCCTTTTCAATAAATGGCTTCAAGTCATAACGTTATGTAATAAGTCAGTGTAAAACATTACCGAATGGATGATTAATGAAATTAAAACATTTAATGCTGTTATCAACAGCATTCATATTTTCACAGCAAGCGAGTGCAGTGGGTGAAGATAATACCGACCGTTGGTTTGAAGTGGAAGTGATCCTCTTTAGTCAGTTAGGTGACAAAGCCCTGTTAAAAGAGAATTTTCCAGATAATACTGCTTTACCAGAATATCGAAATATCATCGACTTATTAGGCCCTTACCTTAATCCTGATATTACTAGTTTAAAACAACTATTGCCTAGTTGTGATACGCCTGTTTACGCTGAATCATTTATTGATCAAGCGATAACGACAATAAAAGCACAGCCTTACTTCGCCGTAAAAAGCTTGGCTGATTTTACAGCAATAACAGATCAATCGATTAATAATACAAGTTCAAGCACGCCAATATCACATTTTAGCGATGGCAGCGATAAAGCTAACGAAGCACAAAACAGCAAGCCTGTTGCGAATACTGAAGATGATTTTTACGCAAAAAACAGCCTGTTGATTGAACAAAGAATATCGAGCGAAGCGGATCCTCTTATTAGCCATAATGCCCTAGAGGTAATAGATCAGCCACCGATATTAAGTGCAAAAGAATTAGCGGAACGTACAGAGTTACTCGAAAAAGCAGCGACTGAATTTTCGGCTATTCAATTGAATTATGCAGATGAAATCGCTTCATTTTCTCAAGCTATTTGTACAATTACTCCTGAGCAGTTTAACAAATTTAACCAATCTAGAAGTGGACACATTTACGAAAGTTATACGGCTTTTACTATTAGCAACGTTCCGTCAACTATTGATAACAATGAAAACATCTACCTTGATCAAGACTATTTACTCAGTGAAGCATCGTTACAACTTGACGATATCGTTCAAGAAATAGCGCGAAGTAGGAACTTCAAACCGTTAATGCATTTTGGCTGGCGTCAAAAAACAAAAACAAAACAATTAGCAATACCACTGAAAGTATTTGCCGGTGAAAATTTTAGTGTTCATTATCAACAAGAGTTACAGCAATTTCAGCATCAACTTAAGCAAGCGCAGACACAAGAGGCGCTTCTACACAAAGCCCTTTATAAGCAAAGTTCACCTTTAATAGGGCTTTCAGAAGAAGCATTGCAACAGAAATTAGTAAAAGAACGTTTACAAGAACTTATGGTGAAGTTACCCAGTTTGCCTGTAGAAAAAAGCAACTTATTGACCGAAATAGACACAGATATAGACAATACGCGTAGCATGTTAAATTCAACTAACATGCAAATAGCGCCAATTCCCCCCCCTCAGGACTGGACTATTGAAGGTTTTTTGAAAGTGGAAGTTGATTTTTATTTACACATTACTGCTGATTTTAATGTCATGAATATGTCGTTAGCCGAACAAGCCACACAAAAATTATTACCTGGCAGTAAAAAACAGCAATCTGCACAGTTAAAAACCATAAACTTTAAACAAGACCGACGCGTAAGAAGTACCGAAATACACTATTTTGATCACCCTTATATTGGCATGATAATTCGGATTTTACCTTATCAGAAACCTACTAAGGAAGTTGAAGAGTCCGCTTCACTTCATTAAATATAGAGATAATTATGGATAAAGAAATTGAAATACAAGCCGCTGTTTTTCGCCGTTTACTTGCTCATTTAGACAACCGAAAAGATGTGCAAAATATTGAATTAATGAATTTAGCGAGTTTTTGTCGTAACTGCTTTTCTAAATGGACGGTTGCAGAGGCAGAAAAATTAGGCGTTGAAGTAGATATCGATACCGCTCGTCAACAGATTTACGGTATGCCTTACAGCGAATGGAAAGAAAAACACCAATTACCAGCAACACCTGAACAAATGGAAAAGTTTAATCAGTTACAGAAAAAATAGAAATTTTTCTCTTCTAAATTTTTACTGAAATGCCATATTTAGTCGCTCGACGATCACTTCTGTCGCGCGACTCTAGCCAACGGCCCCGTTTATCTTTTAACTTACGCCGATTAACCGATGAACGACGTTCGTACCCTTTCCAAAAAACGTGTTTTATCGCCGCACTGTTTTCAACACCACTAGACACACCCGCATGGTTTACGGCTGAGTTCATTTGACGACTGTATTTATTACGTTGTCGCTTATCTTTCTTTGAACGCTCTGTTTGAACTTGATTGACAGAAGGTAATAGATCTATAAGTACTTCCACATGACTTGTCCATTCGTTAATATTATTATATTGAACATTTAATCGGCAGATTAAAATAAAAGTTTGATTTTTAATTTTTAATTTTTAATTTTTAACTCAGAAAGATACCTTTTTTGCTCAACTTTACTTATTTCAGTATCCTCATTTTTTTCAATTTCTTTACATTCCTTCTTTAATTGATCCTCTTTACTCGCAATAACTTCCGCTTCCTTAAGTTAAACATTCTTATCATGTTTAAGTTTTGTCTATAATATATGTATACTTTTCTCGACCTTAACTAATTTTTCATAATACATCACTTTATTCTCATTATACTTATTAACAACTTGTTCA
>NZ_JACGUZ010000085.1:0-41735 GCF_014076955.1 Colwellia sp. Bg11-12 | reverse complement strand
TGAAATAACCTTAACCGATCGCTCTGACATGAGTTACTTAATGTTGTTAGGGCGTGAAGCACTTGGCAAGCGGTTTCTTGTTGACCCTTCTAAAGTGTTTTTAGGGTCAAAATAAAAGTTAGCTAACTTAAGGGATTTTATGGATTTTTCACAAATAAAAGCGATTTTATCTACTACGGTTATTACTGTTGCTGAGCAACCAGTGACATTAGGGGGATTATTATTAATCCCGCTTATTATCTTCCTTGGCCTGTTACTGACAAAATGGAGCGTCAGGTTGGTTACGCGGCGTTTAACGACAAGTAAAACAGATCCTAATATTATACATTTATTGCAGCGTGTTTTTTATGTCATAGCGATTGTCATAATGTTAATTACCACATTAGATCTGATTAATGTACCGATTACCGCTTTTGCCTTTTTATCAGGGGCTATTGCGATTGGTTTTGGTTTTGGCGCACAAAACATTATTAACAACTTTATTAGTGGTTGGATCTTAATGTGGGAACGACCGATTAAGATAGGTGATTTTTTAGAAGTAGAAAATGCCAAAGGTGTGGTAGAAGAAATTAACACGCGTTCAACACGTATCAGACGGGTAGACGGTGTTCATTTACTTATTCCTAACAGTAAATTACTTGAAAACACGGTAGTTAATTGGACACTTCGAGATAGTTTAGTGAGAACAAGTGTATCAGTGGGCGTTGCTTATGGTACGCGTGCTAGAACCGTTGCTGACTTGATTTTAGAAGCAACACTGGCACAAAAAGAAGTATTAACTGACCCTATGCCCGTGGTGGTTTTTGAAGACTTTGGCGATAACTCATTAATATTTTACGTCAACTTTTGGATTAACTCGAGTGGTGAAGCCGCTCTAAGAGTGACGAGAAGTAATATTCGTTTTCGATTAGATGAGTTATTTGAAGAGCATAATATTGTTGTCGCTTTCCCGCAACGCGACGTACATCTTGATGGTACGATTACTTTATTGAATAACGATCAAAAAAGTTATAAATCATAAGCCTCTAAAACAGCATAAATAAAAGTTCACTCAGTGACTCAATAATCGGTTGCTGAGTGAACTTTATCATGAAGAATACAAAATCTACGCGAACTTTGACGATGAAACCGTTTTATGTTCAAACCATAACTTCATAAAGTCAGCAGTGAGCTTTTGTTCTATTTCTAGTGCTATTTCTGTCGGACAAAATATCGTAAAGAATATTTGTGTGTCACCAATTTCAGAGGTTGCTACTTGAATGTGTGGCTCAGGTCCTGCTATTGGAATCTCTAATCGATTTTCAATGAGTTGATTATAACGAACAGCAACTTCGTTGAAATCATTACAGTAAGTGCTGGCATTTTTATGCAGTTCATCAATAAACTTAAAGGGGTTAACACTGTCATCACGCACAATGGTAAAATGATGCATTGCATAACGTTTCAGAAAGTTAAGGTTTTTGATAACCGAAGTAATTAACTGGCTATTTGGTAAATATAACGTTTTACCCGTATATTGATAATCATCTATATTAACTTCTAAAAGCGTCAGTTTTGCCCAATCGGTTGAATGAACCTCACCATAGTTATTACCCACTTGCACCCAGTCACCAATTCGAAATGGTCGGCTAGAGAGTAAATAAACAAAGCCAATAAAACATTGAATAAATTCTCTGGTTGCTAAGACAATTGCAACGATAAAAGCGGCAATAGAAAAAGCAAACTTTTGAAGTTCTTCAGTCCATATATTAAAAACCATTACGATCATCAATATGGTAAATATATTATTGACTATATTAATCTGTAGTCTTTTATCTTGTATCGATTTTGCTTTTATAATTTTTACAATGAGGTGTTTAATCATATAAAAAATGAAAATAAACAATGAAGCGATAACAAATTTGTTATTGGTAAGTACGAGTGTAAACGCTTTGAAATTATCCGTTTGATTTAACCATTCCATTTGAAATTTTATACCGTTTTTATTTATCTATGAAGAAGTGAAACTTCTTTGATTGATATTTTTTAGATGTGCTAAGGTGCCTTCAATACCTAGCTTGTTAAAGCTTGAATTTATTTCTTTTTGCTTTGCATCTAACAAGCTAATACCTTCAATAATAATATCAAAAAACTGCCAATTCCCTTCCTTAGACATCAGTAATTTTACAACGGCTTTGTTGACTTTTTTTTCACCAGTAATCGTTATGTTGACCATAGATATTTTGCCACTTTTAGATATCGAACTTGTGCCTATATCGATTGACTCACCATTATATTTACTTAATAAATTGCTATACGTATTGATTAATTGATTCGATAATTCAGTAATAAACTCTGTTCTAAGCTCTACTGATATTTTTGGAAGGTTTTGGTTAAGTACTTTATAACTAAAATATTGAACATCTACCTCAGGAAGAAGATATTGAGTTAACACTCCTTTGACATTACTTTTTGTAAACTCATTTTTACTTTTTAATGTTATTAATGCAGATTCTATTTGTCCAAAAACTGCTTTAGTCTTCACTTCTGGGCTGTCTGTTGATGCAATAGCTAAAGAGGCAATAAATAGGCTTAATAGCAAAAAAATTAAAAGATAGATGTTTACATTGTTTTGGTCTGTTTTTTTCATTATTGCTGATGTTGTTTTATAATAATTACTGAGATTATAAGCTTAAGAAAGAAACAATCAAGTGTAATAAATCGCATAGTTTAATCAAAAAAAATGATTAGATTATGCTTTTTAGAAATATCTTTGATTGTTAGTTTTTAGTAGAGCTCCGCTTTAACTTGTTAAATATGACGAGAAGGGATTTTCAATAAAACTATTTTATAACCAGTAAGTTATATTATTAAACGGCATGAAGATAAGTAAACTTTAATTAAATGTTATTTGTGGATAGTTGTGACTCAATAAACGTAAATATCATAATTGTTTGCTATTAACGCTTACCTTTTACAATAGAGACTATTTACTCGGGTTCATTCACTGTATAATAATTTTTTAAGCATGCTAGTTAAGACTGACTTGCTTCTCCCGTAAAGTGATTGCCTTGTGGCGTTGTCAGATAATAGCAGAAGAGTTAAATAATTTAATGAAACCATATTCAGATATTGCCGAGTTAATTGAAATGTTAACGTCGGAAATAGAATCACTTACCAATAAAATTACTACCTTGAAACAAGAGCCTCAGAGCTTTAATGAACAAATACTTTTTAAGTACATTGATACAGGTAGTACAGGTAAAACGAAAGATTTTGTTAGATCATTGGGCGTAAAGGCTGAACGTGGTTCATTCTTTTCATCGGGTGATGTAAGTAAGTTAATAAAAGACGGGGCTGATGATGTTTCACCTGAATTACTTGATATAGCACGAAAAGTAGTCAGTATGAAAAAGAAAGGTGGCATGCATCGTTAATTATTAATACAGTCTATAATTATTTATATAGATTGGATCAGTAAGATTCAAATTCTGACTCGTAATGGTGATAGCGAGTTAGGTTTATATTTTTCACCAATGAAAAAGAGAGTGTTATGAGTAAAGGTATAGTTAAGTGGTTTAATGCAGATAAAGGTTTCGGATTTATTACTCCAGAAGACGGCAGTAAAGATTTGTTTGTTCATCATTCAGAAATCCAATCTGGCGGTGAATACGCTACATTGGCTGACGGTCAAGCTGTTGAGTTTGAAGTTGGACAAGGACAAAAAGGTCCATGTGCAAATAAAGTTGTTGCTATCTAAGCGATAACTTATAACAAATAGGTAAGTAGAATGTACTTCGTGCACTCTCTTACCTATGCGTTATAGATAAACCCCCTTACATATCTACTTCAATATTAATAACTTGTTACCTTTCCTTTCTTTTTTGAAAGATAAATATTAAATAACCTAAAACCTAAAAATCGTCTTTAACTGCTATCACCTCTATAATAATGTATAACTATGTGAGTAGTCATAATTGTATCAACTTGCTAAACCACACCTAAAAACCCTGCATAAAATAGTGTCTAACGCTTATGCTTGAACTTTTATTCCATATTGTAAAAAATAAAGAGCAAACTGACTTTGAATTTTGAAATATTATCAGCTTTAACTATTTTTGCGTTTGTGTCTTCGATAACACCGGGCCCAAATAACTTGATGCTGATGAATTCAGGCGCGAATTTTGGTTTTAAAAAAACGATTCCTCACTTACTGGGAGTTGGCGTGGGGTTTACCTTGATGATTGCTTTAGTTGGTCTGGGCGTTATTAAATTATTTGACAGTTTTCCATTGAGTTATCAAATATTAAAAGTCATCAGTATTATTTATTTACTGTATCTAGCCTTTAAAATAGCACGTTCAAAAGGTAGTTTTGAACAAGAATCTTCAAGTTCTACACCTTTTACCTTTATTCAGGCCGCTTTGTTTCAATGGGTTAACCCGAAAGCATGGACAATGGCGCTTACTTCAATAAGTCTTTATGCACCATCAAAGAGCTTCGTTGCTGTGATGTTTGTGGCCATTGTTTTTGGCCTAATAAATTTACCGTGTATAAGTTCTTGGGTAGTTTTAGGTCAAAAAATACAAGTGCTTTTGACTGATCAAAAACGATTGAGGGCTTTTAATATTACTATGGCACTCTTATTGGTCATGTCATTATATCCTGCGATATAAAAATTCGCAAAATAAGGCCTTTAGAAATATAATAATCATATATGTTAATACTCAGTAAAACGCACTTTTCGGGCGATATAGCGAGTGTTTCTTCTCCTATTAATACGAAGGTCGTTTGTTAAAATAAACACTATTAGATGTATTAATCGTCAACGTAGTATTGATGAATATTATAGTAGATGTAACCTTGTAAATTATTGTTCTTCTCATATGGATTAAGGAATTTAAAATGAAAGGCATGACCAAAAAACTTGTAGCCATTATTATTTGTGGCGTTGCTCCATTTGTAAATGCGGGCGTAATTTCGGGTAGTAATACACTCGATGGCGGAAGTCGTTGGAATGCTGATTATTTTGATATATCGGGCATCGGTGAACGTTCTCTTGATGGTGGTTTAAGATACTCGTTGCAGGGCGGTTCAATGTCTGCCTATCGAGATTTGTTTTCTTGGAATTTACTTCCTAGTGAGCAAGATTTCACTAATGCGGTTCAAGGAGCATTTGATGTTTGGTCATCCGTTGACCCTGTTTCTGGGCTAGGTTCAGATTTATCGTTTGTCTCAGATTTTTCATCAAACGTTCAAGGGATACTTGGAGGCGGGTCAAATATAGCGGGTGCAGAAATTGATTTGTTTGGTGTAAACGATGCTTACTTTTGGGATCCAGGTAATAACCGTAATCAAGGCGAAACATGGGTAAGTACAAAATCTACATTAGCTACGCTTACCTCGGGTACAACTAACTATCAAGCGAGATCTATCTCCGGCGTTGATATCTACCTAAATAACAATAGTAATGCGGTATATACCCTAGATGTTTTTTCAAGGTTACTTATGCATGAAATTGGACATGGATTAGGGCTGCGCGATGTAGAAAGTAATATCAGCAGTTCTTTTATTGATGATAATTTTGATCCTAATGACCCTGTAAATACATTAAATAATTCGTGGGCAAGTTTGGTTAATGTGTACGACCCTAAATCTTCACCATTGTCGGTATACAATATAGGGAATGCGACATCTGTGTCAGGTGTTGATCTGCTTATGGAGTCTAATGGCTTGGGGATTTCAGTAGGAAACCCGTTAGGTAATCCAAATCCGCTAACGAATGATGAGTATGGTATGCGTCAATTTCTTTATCCATTTATTGCATCAAATACACAAGATCCAACGACTGTACCCGAACCAAGTACTTTTATCCTGTTTATATTTGCTGTTTTACTCATGAATAGAAAAATACTTTTAAAGCGCAAGTAATTTAATGATATGTAATATTTAGTTCGCTAAACACTACGCAATAAGTTTTTTGTTAATTGCCAGACGTAATACTTCGTTAAACACGAAATAACAACGAAGTAGCTGATAATAAAACTCACGGTATAATTTATTTATACCGTGTTTATTTCTTAACGTTAAAAACCTTCTAAAACTATTTTTCCTATCGAACGCCCAGATTCAAGCTCTTGATGTGCCGCTTTTAAATTCTCAGCATTGATGGTACCTAAATTTTTACCTATTGTTGTTTTTATATCGCCTTGATCAATTAAGTTGGCAATAGTGTTTAATAAATGGCTTTGCTCTTCAATGTCATTGGCATTGAACATTGACCGTGCAAACATAAATTCAATATGTAGAGACAAGCTTTTAAATTTCATTTTCATAACATCAATACTTTTTGGATCATCAATCATCGCTATTTTTCCAAAAGGAACTAATAAATCAATATAGTCATCAAAGTATGAATCCGTACTATTTAGACTAGCAACATGAGTCACTTGCCTAATTTCTCCTTTTGAAATTAAATCATTTATTTGTGGTTGTAGCGCTTTTGTATGATCAACAACAAAATCAGCACCTAAATCTTTCACCCATTTTTGTGAACTTTCACGTGATGCCGTCGCAATAATGGTTGCACCCGTAATGGCTTTTGCTAGTTGCACTAAAATTGAACCTACACCACCAGCGGCACCCACCACTAAAATAACTTCTGTTGATTTTCCTGTTGAGCCTGAACGCTGCTTTTTAATTGATAAATGCTCAAATAAAAGTTCCCATGCAGTAATTGCCGTTAAAGGTAATGCCGCAGCCTCTGCATCAGTTAAGCTTTTGGGTTTATGCCCAACGATACGTTCATCAACTAACTGGTATTCTGCATTGCTTCCTTGACGGTTAATATCACCGGCATAATAAACTTTATCACCCAATCTAAATTTAGTCGCTTTCTCACCTAGGGCGACTACTTCACCAACGCCATCCCAACCCAGAACGCTATACTCACCATTTTCAGGCATCTTATTTTGTCTGATTTTATAATCTACGGGATTAACCGCAATGGCGTTAATTTTTACTAAAATATCTCGACCCAATGCTATCGGCTGAGGCAACTCAATATTAACTAATGCATCTGCTTCATTAATCGGTAAAGATTTTTTATAACCAATGGCTTTCATGTGTATTCCTTAATTTGGTTCAGGTGTGTAGAGATCAAATGACATAATAAACGTTGATTTAACGAAAATAAACAGCGTAACAATTGAAACATTATCAAAAAATATTTGAAAATATGTTGTTGGACAATTCACATATTATTTTAAGAGTTGCGAGTTTAAAAGTATGACAAGCAGCAATGAGTTTAAATATGTCCATGGTAACAGTAAGTGCCACTATAAAAAGGGTTATTAGATAAAAGTGCACTAATTACAGACTAATCAGTGCATTGTTAAGCTTACTACCAACCTTCATTGCCACTATAAAATGAGCTTTTCTTACGAATACTATCGTTATTATTGACATCAATAATCGTAAAATTCACGTTACTTCTGGTATTCAGCAATGGTTTATCAACAGCGACAGTAATCGAATATACCGTTAACTCACCTGGTTGCACTTTAACTTTTGATGAACCTGTTATTTTTCCATTTGGTAAATCACTTATTTTAATTTCATAATTTTTTATTTGATTAGATTTATTTCTAATTTTGAAAAGAAAAGTATTTTCATTATTACCTTGCTGATTAACACGATAAAGCGCTTGCCTATCTCTTATAATGTTTACATCAAAACTTTGCCAAGTTGTTGTCCATACCAGTATTGTTAGTAGTGTTACTGACACAAAACTGCCATAGCCTAAATGCCGTTTCCAACTGTTTTTAGCGGGCTGTTCATGAGTAAAAGCGATAAGCCCTTTTTGATAATTGAACTTGTCCATGGTCATATCACAAGCATCAACACACAGGCCGCAGTTTATACATTCGTATTGCAATCCATCTCTAATGTCGATGCCTACGGGGCAGACTTGAACGCACAGGTTACAGTCAACACAATCGCCCATAGCCTCAGTTTTAGGCTCCGAGCGTTTTCTAGCTCCCCGGCTTTCACCACGTATATTATCGTAGCTGACCATCTTGGTTGATTGATCGAACATCGCCGATTGAATGCGCGAGTAAGGACACATATGCTGACACATCTTTTCTTTTATCCAACCAGCATTGATATAAGTACAAACGGCAAAGAAAACCACCCAATATACGGTGATTTCTGATGCGTTAAAGGTAAAGAACGGGAAGTAAAGTTGATCAACAGTCACGAAATATGACACAAAAATTAAGGCAGTAAATAATGAAATACTCCCCCAAAGAATATGCTTGATACTTTTTTTTATAATCTTAGCTAAGCTCATTGGCTGCGCATTTAATGATTTACTTTGGTTATGAGTACCCTCAACTCTTCTTTCTATCCAATTAAATAACAGCATCCAAACCGTTTGGGGGCAGGTGAAACCACACCATACGCGCCCATAAAATTGTGTGACATAAAATAATAGAAAAGCAGCGAGAATGAAAAACAAACTCATAATCACTAAATCCTGTGGAAATAAAGTCAGTGAAAATAAATGCACCTGTTGTTGCTGAAGATCAAAATATACAGCTTGAACACCATTAAATTTAATAAAAGGAACAAGGGCAAAAAGTAAAATTAAGACTCCGCTTAAACTACGTCTGATCAGCTGATATTTACCTTTCTGCTCGCGAAGATAAATTCTATCGTCAACGGCAGAGGTTTTAAAAATGAGGTTTTGTTCTAATAAGTCTGATGATTTCATTTGGTTTCCCCAGTAAGGATTTACATTGCGGGAAGTTTAAATTGTTAATCTGTCATTTATAGATACAGTATAATAAATTACAATAGGTACAGATTGATTGGCTGAGGTATAAGATGAGACAATTTAAATATGAACAGTTAGCGCATAAATTAATGCGGCAAATAGAAGACAACAAATGGCGATGTAATGAAAAGCTGCCTTCTATTCGTGATCTGGCAAGTATTTACAGTGTTTCAAAAATATCAGTTCAAAAAGCCCTTCACACCTTAGAAGCAAGAGGTATTGTTTTTGTTAAAACAAAGTCAGGTTATTACGTTTCAGCCGTTAAACCTCAACAACAGATCAGTCAAGGGCTAACTCAAATCGACAAACCCAAACTGGTTGATGTACCTGAAATTTTTTATGAAATTATGGAAAGAACGGCAGCTTTTGATATAGCGCCAATAAACTTAGACATTACTAAACCACCAAACCATTTATTGTTATTGAACCGACATATCAGCCGTGCGTTACGAAAGAATCCACAAAATAATGCGTTATATTATTGCGAACCCACCGGATATTTGCCATTAAGGCATCAAATTAGTGAGCATTATAGAAGGCGTGATCTTCATATTTCAGAACAGGAAATATGCATTACTTCAGGGTGTCAAAATAGTTTGTTTTTGGCGTTAACTGCAACGTGCGAACCCGGTGATATTGTTGCGATAGAGAGCCCTGCTTTTTATGGTGTATTACAGTTATTACAACAACTTAAATTAAAAGTGCTTGAGCTGCCAACTTCTTACACTATTGGTTTAACCGCTGATTCGCTTGAGGAAGCGACAAAAAAATGGGATATAAAAGCCTGTGTGCTAACCGCAAATTTTGCTACACCCACGGGGGCACTGATACCAACAAAAGAAAAACGTAAAATAGCAGCCCTTGCGACAGAAAAAAATATCATCATAATAGAAGACGATATCTATGGCGACCTTGGCTTTCATTCTAAAGTCGAGTCGCTTAAAAATTATGATACGCAGGGTAATTTTATCTTATGTAGCTCTTTTTCAAAGTCATTATCAAGAGATTTACGACTTGGGTGGATTGTAGCGGGTAAGCACTTAAACAAAATAGTCCACATGAAATTGGTTTATCAATTATCGACGAGTCAAGCCATTCAATATGGCTTGTCGAGTTTTTTGGCCGAAGGGCATTTCGAACGGCACTTGCATCAATACCGTAAAGTACTGCTTAAGCAAAGAGATCAGTTAACTGATGCGATTGCAGATAACTGGAAAATATCGACAACATTTACTGTACCTGACGGTGGTCTAGCTATTTGGGTGCAGTTGCCAACAGAGATTGATACATTCTTACTTTATAAAGATGCTATTGCTCAAGGGATAATTATTACTCCTGGCCGATTATTTTCATCGGTCAAAAAGTTCTCAAATTGTCTGAGATTAAGCTTTGCACACCCAACGAAAGGGCATAGATTACAAGCCTTAATAAAGTTGGGGGAGTTGTGTGAAAAGGTGATACAAAAGGGGAGAATTAAAGAAGGTTAATAGTGCTGAATTCTTGAGTGTTAGAACTTGTAGTGGGATTATTTTACCGCGTAAAATAATTCGCGCATGTTAGTTAGCGTGTTCACTACATGCGCGGCAATGGCAACTCCAATAATCAATATATCAAACAATGACCCTGTTTATATTTTGTATCATCATCAACAAAGTCTATAAATAAAGCTTAAAGGGCAACTAAGTAAATGTAGCCACTTTGCCTAAGGGTGAATCTAGAGAGTCGGGCGGCACAGTAAACCACTGCGGGCCCTTATCTGTCATGTAAATACAGTCTTCAAGGCGAACACCAAATTCTCCAGGAATATAAATACCGGGTTCATTAGAAAAGCACATGCCTGCTCTTAATTTCTCTTGTTCACCATGAACAAAATTCACACTTTCATGGCCTTCCATACCTATGCCATGCCCCGTTCGGTGAGATAAACCGGGTAGTTTATAATCAGGTCCAAACCCTTGTGCTTGATAATGCTTTCTTACGGCATCGTCAACTAAACCGGCAGCAGACCCTATTTGGGCTTGCTCAAACGCTATTTTTTGTCCTGTACGTACCGTTTGCCAAATATCACGTTGACGCTTTGATGGCTCACCTACGACAAATGTTCGGCTTATATCTGATTGATAACCATGAACATTACAGCCACAGTCCATTAAAACAATTGAACCTTCTTGGATCAAATGTTTCTTTTTACTGCCATGTGGGAAAGCACTTGCTTGATCAATTAATGCCATATTCCATGGGCTATTGCCACCCAACGTTGATTGTGCGTTACTCATCAGGCTTTTAACGTGTGAAGATGTCATCCCCACTTCTAATTTTGAGTAAACCTCGCTATAAGCTAATAGTGTTACTTCATTCGCTTTATGCATTAGTTGTAGTTCATGGTGGCTTTTAATGATACGGCAACCACGAGTTACAGGCTCTGCGCTAACATGCTGCATATTTGATAGTAAACTCATTACGCCATGTTGAACAAAGTAACGCACTGAATTTTCAAAACCAATAGTACCTTTTGCAAGGCTAATATTCCGGTCTACTAATATTTGTTTAATGCGCTCAAAAGGACTTTCATGTTCTTGCCAAACACGAATATCACCAGTAATAGCCAAACTTTCTTGAATGCTGGGTTCTTCAAAAAACGGACAAACAATACCAATTTTGCCCTGTTGCGGAATAACTAACGCGGTTAGGCGTTCGCTGCGCCACCATTGAATACCCGAGAAATAATCCATTGCTGCACCCGGCTCAATAATGAGTGCAGAGATATTCATTTGCTGCATTAATTTCTGTGCTTTCTTAATGCGAATTTCACGTTCTTTAGTAGTTATAGCCGAAACACTTTGGGTAATATTTTTCAGTGTTGAGTGCTTTGACTCTGCCATTTTAGTTGATGAGGCGAACGCAGCAGTTGATACCGATAATGCGGCAAGACCTGCACTACCCGCTTTTAGAAAAGCTCTTTTATTCATGTTCATAGGTATGTTCCTGAAATAGTCATCTAATAACGCTATCTGTTTTTGCTTTATTCAACAAGGAATAGGCGTTAAAGTGCGCGGTTTATCAGATAGATTTAAAGGGGGAAATACAGCATAAATCGTAATACTGACTTATTGCACGAATAACAAGGTGCAATAAAGAAGAGTATTAGGTTTGTTTAGCTGATTCTTCATTACGTTTTTGCGCTAAGATCTGTAATTGCTTTGATTGCTGATGTAGGCTACAACGTACTAATATTTCACGGTCTTCTTCACGAATATGATGATAAATAACCTTGAAGCTATTAAGTTCATCACTCTCAGTGTTGACTGAAATTATTTCACCGCAACAGTAAATTGCACAATTATCGTCAAGTAGGAATATTTTTAGTTCAATAAATTGGCCAACAGCGAAGGGGGTTTTACTGGTAAAAATAACACCACCACCACCGAAATCAGTGCCTTGGTAACGTTGTGCTTCATTGTCTTGTTCACTCAGGATATAACTGACAAGCAAATCAATTTTTTTGGCCTGATGATGTAAATAATCGACTAACTGTCCGGCAACACTACCAATTGTTTGCAAAGGTCTTAATGCCGCTTGGTCAAGTGTGATTATTTCAGAGGCCATCTTAAACGGCATGGGCATGGTGTTCATAAATGCGGGGTAACTCGGCGGAGTGTCACTTTCAATGAGAGTTGCGTTCACATTGAAAGGGTAAGTGATTGAAAAGAACTGATCAAACTGAGCTGTTTTATTTTTGTTGTCTTCAGACATGTTTAACCCTTGTTATATTTTTTGTTGTTGAATAAAAACCTTTACTACACACTCGCACATTTCATCAATATGGCTGGTATCAAGGTAAATTCCATCAATAAGTAAACGGACAATTCCGTGTAATGTTCCCCAAGTCACTTGCGCTAAACGTAAGCTATTTTCGTTTTCAATCAATAAACCTTGCTGTTGCCAAGTTTTGGTCATTTCTAGTTGATAATTAAAACTTGGGTAAGCGATGTCACGCAGTGCTTGATCGCTATTGTTTTTTTTCCAAATTGTTTTGCCAAACATCAATTCGTAAATTGAAGCGTTCTGTGTTGCAAATGTTATGTACTGATAAACAAATTCACGAAATTTTTCTTCCCCTGAAAGGTTTTTGTCGTCAAATATCGTATTAGAAATATTTGTCCATTGAATAAAACCTAATGCAGCTATCGCGCAAAGTAAATCATTCTTATTGTTGAAGTGGTGATACGTTGCAGTACGAGAAACACCAATGCGTTCAGCGAGCTTTCGTAATGAAAGCCCTTCGATGCCTGCTTCTTTTATCATTTCAGCACCCGTTTCTACGAGTGAACTGCGTAAGTCGCCGTGATGATAAGCGGTTTTTTTACTGGGTTGTTTCATTCAGGCACTTATATTACAACGCTTTACGTGAGGGTAGGGCAACATTTGAGAAAATAAGCCCCGCCACTAACGACATAAAAATTAAAAAGGCTTCTGAGCCAATATTATTGGTATTGAGCATATTTACACCAGATACCGCACTGTTTAAACCGATATAAACTTTACTCCCTGGCACAAGGACAACAAGCCCTAATAATTTAACAATACTAGAAGGTAACCTCATAATGCGTGAGAATAAATTAGCATACATCCCCAGTACAAATGCCCCAACAAACGCGCCTAGCGCTGGCCCCAGATAAGCGGCACCAATAATACTCGCACCGTAAGCCACATAGCCAGAAATCATTCCCCAAGGTGCATCTTTCTTACGCACGCGAAATAAAATAACCAAGCTAATTGATAAGGTGGTAACGGCTGCCCATGCGGTCCAAATTGGCATATTACCGGGGGTAACGTATACAACTTCGCCCCAAAATAACTTTCCTAACGCCATGCCTAGGACTGCGCCAAAATAAAGCTTAAACAGCATCATTATGGCATCCATAATACGTGCGGTTCCTGACATTAGATGTCGAGCGGCTAATTCAGCTAAACCAAGCGTTAAGGCTAAGCCAGGTATAAAGGCAATAATGGCAGAAAGTATCACCAATGGCATATTGATTGTTGGATCAATAAGGGTGATTGCCGAGGCCAATAGCGCGGTTGTTATGGCTGCAATTGGCTCTAGTGTCTCGGTAATTCGTCGAGAGTATTCAGCCCAAAAGGTAAATAAGCAAGCAACAAAACCGAGCAATACCGACCAAAACACATCATTCCAACTGGTGTGCATCAACATGGAAAAAGCACCACTTGAAGCGCCAAAAGCTAGAAAAGTAAGAAAACGCCCGTAAGGGTTAGGTTTGTTGGCTATTTCATCAAGTCGTTCAATTGCTTCAGTTAATGTGCGCTGTCCAGAACTTAATTCGTCAACTAACTCATCGGTTCGAGCAAGTGATCCTAAATCAAGTTCACCGGGCTTCACACGAATAACATGGTTATATTGCTGATTTTCTTCATCTTCAGATAATACAAACGTTAGCGCTGTTGGCGTGATGATAAAACAGGCTTTTAATTCAAGAAATGTTGAAACATCTTGCAGATGTGCTTCTAGGCGATAAGCTGGCGTACCAAACTTATGCAAAGCTTTCCCTAATCTTATAATAAACCTTCGCTTTTCAGCAAAGTTATCCGGTGCAGTCATTTTATTGTTTACGCATTTTACGTGTTATCTTGTTATGGTAATTGAATAATCAGCTAATGCAATGTGCAATTGATTTAGATACTCATAATTGGAGAAATAATGACATTAATAATGATTTTATTAGCGGTATTTGCTGGTATCGCATTAATGGTTATATTAGGTGAACGTTTTGGTAAACCTATGGGGGATGAGGAACAAGCTAAGTATTCAAAGATTATCCCAATTTTAGTGTTTATTTTACTCATTGGTAGCTTAATTAAGATGTTTATTTAAGCTAATGTGAATGACGACTTACCTTAGCTTATTTTTATCTACACTTTAAGGGTGATTTCTTAAACTAGTGGTTTGATTCGTATTATCGATGATTTAAAATATCAAAATAACAATTGTTTAAAGGACTTTAATGTTAACTATTCCACAGATTAACTTAAAAAATAAAGTGTCAGCACTAGAATGGCAAACACGTATTGATTTAGCGGCTTGTTATCGCCTTGTCGCCATGTATGGCTGGGATGATTTGATTTACACGCATATTTCAGCGCGTATTCCTGAGTCTGAGCACTTACTCATTAATGCTTTCGGTTTAGCCTTTGACGAAATAACTGCATCAAATTTAGTGAAAATAGACTTAGCGGGCAATATTATTGACCCTGATTGCCCTTTTGAAATTAACCCTGCAGGTTTTACTATTCATAGTGCAGTGCATGAAGCACGTCACGAAGCCCAATGTGTTTTACATTTACACACTAATGAAACTATCGCAGTCGCTAGCTTAGAAGAAGGGTTATTACCGTTAAGCCAATATGCTATGTTTGCACTTGCCTCTCTTAGCTATCATGATTATGAAGGTTTAGCGGTCAACGCTGATGAAAAATTACGCTTACAAAATAACTTAGGCACGGCAAATTTTATGTTGCTGAGAAATCATGGTGGCTTAACGTTAGGAGAAACAATCGGTGATGCGTTTATGCACATGTACGACTTAACGCGTGCATGCCAAGTACAATTGCAAGTGATGGCAACCGCAATGGCACCCATTTTAGTAGACCAAAGCATTGTCGACGGTATTAAAGCACAAGCTAATATTGTTCATACGGGCAGTACCGGTGGGCAAAAGTCTTGGCCTGCCATGGTCAGAAAAGTGTATCGTGCTGACCCTAGCTTTGCGACCTAACGATAATACAGCCGTATTTGCATCTCGTACGCCGCTATTGAAGTAAGTTCTCTGCGACAAACCTCAACCTATTTAGAGAAGATAAAATGAAAGTAACTCACGTAGAAATTTTTGATATTGAATGTCCAGATCGCGCTGGTTGGAACCCTGTTTTTATTCGTGTTCATACTGACGAAGGTATTTCTGGTGTCGGTGAAGCAGGGCTTGCTTACGATTGGGGACATAGCGCTGCAGCGGCGATGATAAAAGAAATTACCGAAGCGGTATTGATTGGTTTTGACCCGTTTAGAACAGAATTATTATGGTCTCGAATGTTGCGTGAAAGCTTTTGGGGGCTTGGTGGTGGTCCCGTTTTATATTCGGCAATGAGCGCAATTGATACCGCACTTTGGGATATAAAAGGTAAAGCATTGGGGGTGCCTGTTTATCAATTATTAGGCGGTAAAGTTAATGATAAGTTACGCACTTATGCTAGCCAATTACAGTTTGATTGGGATGTTGAAGTTAAGAAGTTATTTTTACCTCAAGAATATGCTGAAGCGGCATTAAAAGCGGTAGCAGAAGGTTATGACGCAGTAAAAGTAGACCCTATTGTTTATAACGCTGATGGCACCTCATCGTTTGATCGCACTAAATTATTCACCAAACCACAAATGCGATTATTCGGCGACAGATTACGCGCTATTCGCGATGCGGTCGGCGAAGATGTTGATATTATTTTTGAATCGCATTCATTAATGGGCGCTGCTTCTGCGATTCAAATGGGCGAAATTGTCGAAGAAGTTGGCTGTATGATGTATGAAGAGCCTGTTAATTACTTGAACGCTAAAGTACATAAAAAAGTGGCTGAGCGAGTTAATGTCCCGATTGCTGGTGGCGAGCGTTTATATCACCGCTGGGATGTGCGCCAGTACTTTGAAGATCAAAGTATTGATGTACTTCAGCCTGATGTTGGCTTATGTGGTGGTTTTACCGAATCTAAAAAAGTGTGTGACTATGCTGATGTTTATGATATTCGAATTCAAGCGCACGTTTGTGGTGGTCCGGTAGCAACAGCAGCATCTTTGCATTTAGAAACAGCTATCCCTAACTTTTTAATCCACGAGCACCATACTTATGCGACCAAGCATTGGAATCGTGAATTGTGTTTGCAAGACCCACAACCGATAAATGGTTTCTTTCAAGTCACTGAAGTACCTGGTTTAGGTATTGAATTAAATGATGAAGTGGTAAAACGCTCACCGAATGTTACGGTTAATGCGTTGAAGTAATAGCGAGTCGTTTCGCTTTAGCATGTGTTGTCAGTTTATGACTCATGCTAAAGCATATGCTTTAATAAGATAAAAATAAGATTTAAAGACTCACAATACAACGCTAAAACATGGATTATATAAATGATAAATAAAAGCTTGCTGGCGGTTATGATAATTACACTCGCCCATTTGCCGATTAAAACCGCTCTAGCCTTGGGTCCCAATGGACACCGAATAGTGGCTAAAATAGCAGAAGATAATCTCGACCCTTCTGCTAAACAAGCCCTTATGCAAATTACTAACGGTGATCCGTTAGCAAAACTAGCCAATTGGCCTGATAGCATTCGTTCAGATAAAAACTGGGACTATGCTAAACCTTGGCATTATATCTCTGTTGATGATGACGAACTATTTAATGGACTTGTGAGGAATAAGGCAGGTGATATATTAAAAGCGTTATCTGATTTTGAAAAAAAACTTCGAGATCCAAACCTCTCAAAAAAAGAAAAGTGGCAAGCATTGGCTTTTTATATACATTTTGTTGGCGATATCCACCAACCGCTACATGTTGGACGAAGAGATGATCTTGGTGGCAATACAATAACGGTAAAATGGTTTGGAAAACCCACAAAACTTCATGCTGTTTGGGATTCCTCAATTATTGAGAGGCAGCAATTGTCTTATACTGAGTATGCTCATTTTTTAAATAACCAAACGCCAGAAACGGTTACCTTATGGCAAAAGGCTGTTTATCTTGACTGGGCGAAAGAGTCTAAATCTAAAAGAGAAAGGGTTTATGATTTTCCTGAAGATAAAGAATTAGGTTATGAATATGTTTATAAAAACACGCCACTGTTAAATGAACGAATCGCTAAAGCAGGTATTCGACTTGCAGGTATGTTAAATAATATTTTTAAAAAATAAATAAAACACCAACAGTGTTAAATGAACAAATGGCTAAAGCAGGTATTCTACTTGCAGGTATGTTAAATAATATTTTTAAAAAATAAATAAAACACCAACAGTGTTAAATGAACAAATCGCTAAAGCAGGTATTCGACTTGCAGGTATGTTAAATAATATTTTTAAAAAATAAATAAAACACCAACTGTGTTAAAAAAACAGTTGGTGGTTAATATAATTATAATAGTCAGCTTACTGCGCTGTTATGCTTCTTTAAAGCAGTACACAGCAAGTTTGTTTCCGTCTAAATCACGTGTGTAAGCAGCGTAAGCATGAGGAGCCCAATCACGAGTGCCAGGAGCCCCTTCATCAGGACAACCCGCCGCTAAGGCTGCAGCATGAAAAGCATCGATTGTAGCGCGGTTTGGCGCTTCAAAGCTAACCATCCCCCCATTTCCAACACTGGCTGCTTGACCGTTAGCCGGTTTAAGTACAAAGAATGATGGTGCGTCTACGCCCCAGATTGAACCGTTTTCATCTAAATCGGCAATGCGTTTAAGGCCAATTATGCTTAAAATATTGTCGTAGAAGGCGCGAGCTTTGTTCAAGTCTTTAGTACCTACAGTTACATGAGTAAATATGCTCATTGAATCTCTCCATTTATTAATCATTAATTATTTGTTTATCGATTTGCAGCCAATTGCTGCGTCTTGTTTCGATGTGAGGATAATAGACTCTTTATTAATGGATGATAATAGTTAAAAATGTAAAAAACCTTTACCTATGTGTAATAGTTTTTTTAATAAAAAGAGACCGAATATGAGGGCGGTTTACCGGTGCTCGTGCGGGTAAACCTGCTATACAATCGAGAGTTGCTTAACGTTGAGCTAACGACTAACTCTGTAACCGCTTTAAATAACCCTTGAAATCAAAGCAACTGCTCAGCTAAATAGTCAACGAGTAACCTTATTTTGGGTGATAAATGGCGGTTTTGAGGATAAACCGCCCATATACCTTCGTCAGGCGCACGATAACTATCTAACAAGGTAACCAGTTCGCCACGTTGAATATGCTGTTGAACATAGTAATCAGGTAACTGCACTATCCCTAAGCCTTTGAGTGCTGCATCGGTTAAGCTATAACCATTGTTGTATCGTAACCTCCCCGTTACTCGGATACTTTTTTCTCTGCCTGACTCTCTAAAATGCCAGTGATCATTTGTTCCCAATAAACAACTGTGCTTATTAAGCTCTGATATAGAGTGTGGTATACCCTGTTTTTCTAGATAGCTTGGCGAGGCACAAACATAGTTTGCTCGCTTACCTAATTTTTTTGCCATCATTGTCGAATCACTTAATTTACCCAGACGAATAGCTAAGTCATACCCTTCATCAACAATGTCAATTTGACGATTGCTTAAATAAGCTAACACTTCAACATCGTCATATTTTTTTATAAAGTTATTTACTAGCGGCAATATTTGTTTTTCCCCATAGGTGACGGGAGCAGTTAGTTTAATTTTACCTTGAGGTTTAGATTGTAAATTTGTGATGGCACGCTCAGCGGCATCTAAACCATCGAGAACGCTGCGACAGTGCTGATAAAAAACACGGCCTTCATCAGTTAATGAGACTTTTCGTGTGGTTCGATAAAATAATTTGATATTAAGGCGTTTTTCTAACGCACTTATCTGGCGACTCACTTGTGCAGTAGATATCGCCATTTTTTTTGAAGCGAGCGTAAAGCTCTCATTTTCCGCCACGTAAACAAATTCGCTGATCCCATCCCACTGCATGATTGTTACCCCTGTGTACAAGTTATTTACTAAATTAGCATATTATCATTTCTTTAGAAGTAAATATAATAGCAACCATCAAGACAAGCTTGCTGTGATTGAGTTATTTGATGAGTAACTTACTCAGAAAAAGTGCAGCATTACTCAGGCAATAACTGCCTGCATAACATTATAGGAAGTAAAAATGAGTTGGTTATTCCTTTTTTTAGGTGTCGTTGCTGAAGCAATGTCTCATGTTGCATTAAAAGAAACTGATGGTTTTACTCGACCTGTGCCAAGTGCTTTAGTTTTACTCGGGCATTTAGCCGCATTCATGTTTTTAGGCCAAGCAATGAAAGGTATGCCAGTGGGTATTGTGCATGCGTTGTGGGCAGGGTTAGCCATTATAACCGTGACGTTATTATCTACGGTTGTGTATCGTCAACATCTGGAGTTAACCACTTGGCTTGGTATGGGATTAGTCGCTATAGGTATCGGCATCATTAATCTTTCACAAGGCCACAGCCATTAAAGTAATGTATTCATGATGATGGTACTTTATCAATACTAACTTTATTGTTACCAACTGGTAAAAGTGAATTACGTTTTTAACGTATTATCATCTTTCATTAAACACCGTAGACTAGACTCAAATATAGCAAGTTCGTCTGCAATATAAACTTTTAGAAACGCTATCAATTGAAAAGTGAGAATCAACATGACTGATAAATTTATTAAATCAAAAGCCGCTATTGCTTGGGGCCCTAAGCAACCATTATCCATCGAAGAAATCGATGTTATGCTGCCTCGTAAAGGTGAGGTGTTAGTAAAAGTAATTGCCTCTGGCGTATGCCACACTGACGCATTTACTTTATCTGGGGATGATCCAGAAGGTATTTTCCCTGTTGTTTTAGGTCACGAAGGTGGTGGTATTGTTGAGCAAATTGGTGAAGGTGTTACCAGTGTTCAAGTAGGCGACCATGTTATTCCTTTATACACACCAGAATGTGGCGAATGTAAATTCTGTCTCTCGGGTAAAACGAATCTTTGTCAAAAAATTCGTGAGACACAAGGCAAAGGCTTAATGCCTGATGGCACAACCCGTTTTTATAAAGACGGTCAGCCAATCTTCCATTATATGGGCTGTTCAACATTCTCCGAATACACCGTATTACCTGAAATTTCATTAGCAAAAGTCAATAAAGAAGCGCCATTAGAAGAAGTTTGTCTATTAGGTTGTGGGGTGACCACGGGCATGGGCGCGGTCATGAATACTGCGAAAGTAGAAGAGGGCGCAACAGTGGCTATCTTTGGCCTTGGCGGTATTGGTTTATCAGCGGTTATTGGTGCAACTATGGCGAAAGCCAGTCGTATTATTGCGATTGATATTAACGAAAGTAAATTCGAGCTTGCCAAAAAATTAGGTGCTACCGATTTTATTAACCCAAAAGACTACGACAAACCTATTCAAGACGTAATTGTTGAAATGACAGACGGCGGCGTTGATTACTCATTTGAATGTATTGGTAATGTAAACCTAATGCGCTCTGCCTTAGAGTGTTGTCATAAAGGCTGGGGTGAATCAGTGATTATTGGTGTTGCGGGTGCCGGACAAGAAATATCAACCCGCCCATTTCAACTAGTGACTGGGCGTGTATGGAGAGGCTCTGCGTTCGGTGGTGTTAAAGGTCGTACTGAGTTACCTGATTACGTAGAACGTTATTTAGCGGGTGAGTTTAATTTGAGTGATTTTATTACTCATACTATGGGGCTTGACGATATTAATGAAGCGTTTGAGCTAATGCATAAAGGCGAAAGTATTCGCAGTGTTATTCATTTTGATAAGTAACGTTTGATAAATAATATGACTAATTTTTTCAGTCACCATCAGCGCCGTTAAGTGCGCTTATTTGCCACTTTTAGCGTAGCCGCATAAATACAAAAGTGGCATTTTTTTGAGGTTTTATCATGACGATAGAAAACATCAGTGTTAATAAAAGCTTTGGCGGCTGGCATAAGCAATATAGTCACCCATCTAAAACGCTAAATTGCACAATGCGTTTTGCTATTTACTTGCCACCGCAAGTATCAAGCGGGGAGAAAGTTCCTGTGTTGTATTGGCTTTCGGGACTAACCTGTACCGATGAAAATTTTATGCAAAAAGCGGGGGCATTGCGCATGGCTGCTGAATTAGGCATGGCTATTGTTGCTCCTGATACTAGTCCTCGTGGTGAAGGTGTTACCGATGATGAAGGTTATGATTTGGGCCAAGGTGCAGGTTTTTATGTTAATGCCACACAAGCACCTTGGAATCGTCACTATCATATGTACGATTACGTTGTTAATGAATTGCCCGCCATTATTGAAGACGCTTTTCCGGTATCCAATAAACGCGCGATTAGCGGACATTCAATGGGCGGACATGGCGCGTTAACCATTGGCCTGTTAAACCCTGAACGTTACAGCTCAATGTCAGCATTTAGCCCTGTTTGCAACCCAACAAAAACGCCTTGGGGCAAAAAAGCTTTTACCACTTATTTAGGGAAGGACACCGGGACTTGGCGCAAGCATGATGCAAGTGAGTTGATGCGTATAGCAACGCAGTTTATTCCCGCTAAAGTTGACCAAGGTGGCGCTGATGATTTTTTGAAAACGCAATTAACGCCGGAAGCATTAGCAGAAGCAGCCAAAGTGAATGGCTACCCATTAACACTTGCTGTGCACGAAGGCTATGATCATAGTTACTACTTTATCTCATCATTTATTGAAGATCATTTGCGGTTTCATGCAGAGCACTTAAGTCAATAGCTAAAGTATATGGCTTGGTTTTTAGCGCAGTAGTTTAAAAATTAAAAAAGGATGGCTTGCCATCCTTTTTATTACGCTGAATACCCAAAGTGCCTTTTAAACTTAAAAGTGACCACTACTTATTATTGGCAGAAACCAATATTTTAGTTTAGCAGGCTGACAAACTGGCTTTAAATGCTCAAGTAACTCTTCTTGTAAGTTACTTTTTAGTAAAACTTCAAATTGAATAAACTTTCTATAACCAGCAACTTGTTCAGTAATATTAAAGTAACTGTGCTCTTTACTGTAGCCGTTAATTACCTTTAAATTAAAACCTGTTAGGCTCGACATTGTCATCAGTAAATCAACAATATTATCTTTCAAAGGATTTGGCGCAACTAAAATAAAGAGAAGTTCTTCATCTTTATTTGGGGAAATGGAGGACATCAATTTTTCTCCTGTTGTTTCTTGGTTATATTTCTTTCCATAAAACAATAAAATAGCGGTAATAAATAAAGTGTGGTGATGGTTGAGGTGATTAAGCCTCCGATGACAACAATCGCGAGAGGTTTTTGAATCTCTGCCCCAGGACCTGTTGCAAAAGCTAAAGGAAGTAAGCCAACGAGTCCGGTAGTCGCTGTCATTAATATTGGGCGTAAGCGTCTATTGGCACCAATTACTACACGCTGCTCTATGTTTCTTACGAGCATTTTTGTTTGCTCAAAATAACTTAGCATCACCACACCATTCGCGACAGCTACGCCTAATAAGGCAATAAAACCAACCGAAGCAGGTACTGATAAATATTCACCACTGATAAATAAAGCGATAATACCTCCCATAACGGCAAAAGGAATATTCGCGAGTATCAATCCTGATTTTGCTAATGAATTAAAAGTAGTGAAAAGAATGATGAAAATTAAAATTAACGAAACAGGTACAACAATAAGTAAGTTGTGTGTTGCACGTTGCTGGCTTTCATATTCTCCGCCAAAGGCGAGGGTATAACCGCTAGGTAAGTTTACTTTTTCGGTTATTTTTTGGCTAAGTTCATCAACGAAACCGACAACATCACGTTCAACAACATTCGTACTTATAGAAACAAAACGATTACCTTTCTCCCTTTCTATGAGTAAAGGACCCTTTTTAAATGACACTCTGGCAATAGTCTCTAGCGGTAATAATTGATTGTTGGGCATTAAAATTAAACTTGCTTTTAATTCAGCTAATGACGCAATGCTAGGGTTGTTCTTGCCAAAGACAATTGCCGTTGACTTATTACCGTTAAGTATCTTGGAAATGGTTAATTCTTCTAATTGGCTTTGAAGGAATGAAGATAATGCTTGTGTGCTCATACCTGATTGAGCGGCTATTTCAGGTATTAGCTTTATGTTTACGTATTTCCCTCCTTCAATAATTGCAGCCTTTACATCAGAGCTTCCTAGGGTTGTATTAACAACGGCTGTTATATTATTTGCTAGTTCAGCGAGAATGTTCATATCATTACCAAAGACTTTAATAGATACATCACCCGTACTCCCCGTTAACATTTCAGAGACCCGCATTTGTATGGGTTGGGTAAAACCAATATTGATGCCAGGGAAGTTAGCGAGTACTTTTCGAATGTCTTCAATTAATTCGGCTTTGGTGTCGAAACGCCACTCAGACGAAGGGGCTAACTCCATAAAAACATCTGTCTCATTTAGTCCCATGGGGTCAAGACCAAGTTCATCAGAACCGGTTCTTGCAACAATTTGTTTTATCTCGGGGATTTTATTAAGTAAATCTTGTTCAATTTGATTATCAATCGCTACCGAAGACAATAAAGAAATACTTGGCGACTTTTCTAATTGAACAATAATGTCACCTTCATCAAGTAAGGGCATAAAACTCTTTCCTAAACTGCCAAATAAAACTAGACTAATCAATAGAATAGAGATAAGGGTGAACATGAGTTTCTTTGGTGCAGCTAACGTTTGCTTTAAGGATTTTTGATAAAAACTTTGTAAGGTGATAACCAGTTTAGGATCTTTTACTGCCTCATTTTTTAATGAAAGCGAGGCTAATATAGGTATCACTGTCAGTGATAATAATAAAGCGCTGATCATCGCGAAAACAATAGTTAAAGCGACGGGGGTGAAGAGTTTGCCTTCTAAACCAGTAAGCGTCAGCAATGGTGAGAACACGATTAACACGATAATGGTGCCAACAGAAACAGGGGTTGCCACTTCTTTACATGCTCTAAATATTACATGAAGGCGCGGTAAGGATTGGTTTCTTGATAATTGATTAACAATGTTTTCAACAATCACAACTGAAGCATCAACGAGCATACCAATGGCAATAACCAAACCGCCTAAGCTCATCAAGTTAGCGGAAAGATCAAATTGCTTCATTAATATAAAAGTCATTAATGCTGCAAGGGGTAATGATAATGAAACAACGATTGACGAACGTAAGTCTCCAAAAAACAAAGCTAAGATAATAATCACTAATATAACTGCCTGAGTAAGCGCACTCGTGATTGTGCCGATAGCGGTATTTATTAATGTTGAACGATCATAAAAGACATTTACTTTAGTGCCTTTAGGTAATGAAGGAATTATCTCGGCTAATTTTGATTTTACTTGGCTAACAACTTCTGCGGTATTACTATTTTTTAAGGCAATAATGAGGCCTTGAGTTGTTTCTTTGCCATCTTTAGTAACAGCGCCATAACGTGTTAAGTGACCAATGTTAATTTCTGCAATATCGCTTAAACGTACTATTTGATCCCCCCCTTGAGCTGACTTAATAACTAAGTTTGATAACGCTGCAATATCTTCTATTCTGCCCTGAGTTCGTAAAATCAAGGTGTCGTTACCTTTAATAAGTCGACCTAGGCCGCGATTAATATTGTTTAACGCCAGTACTGACGCTATATCATTGAATGAAGTGTTTAACTGCTGCATTTTTAGCACATCAGCAGAAATCTCATAAGTCTTAACAAAACCACCTAATGTATTCACATCAGCGACACCAGGGACGGTACGTAATAATGGTCTTATTTGCCAATCCAGTAATTCCCGACGTTCGGTTAACGACAAATTAGGATTTTCAACTGAAAACATAAACATTTCACTTAAAGGGGTGCTCATTGGCGCCATTCCGCCACTGATACTTTCAGGGAGTGAAGACCAAATGTTCATTAGCCGTTCATTAACTTGTTGCCTCGCCCAGTAAATATCGGTGCCTTCTTGAAAATCTATGGTTATATCGGTAATAGAATATTTTGTTGTTGAGCGCAGCATGGCTTGTTGAGGAATACCCAGTAACTCGGTTTCAATAACTCGAGTGACCTGCGATTCAATTTCAACTGATGTCATTCCAGGGGCTTTTAAAACAATTTTTACTTGTGTAGGAGATATGTCGGGGAAGGCATCTATTGGAATGCTAAACCAGGCATTAATACCGACAATAATCGTGATAAGGGTAATAATACTAACGAATAATCGTTGTGTTAAAGAAAACTTAATAAGAGAAGTTAACATTTACTCAGCTCCCGTCCCTAGTTCAAGTAATATCCCTTGCAGTGCACTAACGGATGACACTAATACTGAACGGTCAACTAAACTTTGCTGACTGGTAAAAAGGTAGTTGTTTTGGTTGGTTCCTTGTAACTCAACTGCGATAAGCTCAAGTTGGTTACCTTTTTTTACGGCAATATGGCTCTGATCATCTATCTCAAAAACAGCCTTCTTATTGATACTAAACGCTGCTTTGAGGTAAATGGGGGTGACAACCATACTTTCACCTAATGATATATCGCAAGTACTATTAATCGGTTCAGACCAAACAATAGTATTGAAATTGCTAATAATATTATTTTCAGTGGTGCTTGGGTCTATAGCTAAAATACAATCATTATCGAGTACTTTTACTTTTGCTAGTTGTTGAACATTTCTCATCGGTACAGAAATGACTAAGCGCAAAGCATTGTCAGGAATGACATCAAAAAGTAAGTCACCTTCATTTTTACTCTCTTTTGTTGCTTTGTAACGGACTGTGCCTGAGATAGATGAAACAATACTGACTCTTTTTTCTTCATGTGAATCTTTAATGTTTTGGTCATTCACCATCAGAAATTCGTTTAGGTGACCTAAATGACCAAAATGCAACTTCGCTTTAAAATACTGATCACTAATTTCTGTCCAGCGAGATTGTGATAATGCTTTTTGTTGATACAAGTTTAAACCTGTTTGATACTGCTGCTTGGCGTTCTTAAATAAGGTTTCTGCCGCTTGGTATTCTTCTAAAAAGTGATGAACGTCATACCCCTCTAAATGAGCAACCGCTTGGCCTTTTAGTATTTTTGAGCCGTTAGCAATAAGAAACTGACTTTGCTGAATAGAGAAAGGTAGGTAGGTAGAAAAATTTTCTCCAGGTCTTTCTTGGCTTTTGGCCAAGAGGTTTTGACCTGATACATGAGCAACTTCAATAACTTCTTCAAACGTTAACTGATAAGCTCCAAGCTGCTTTAGCGACAACTCAGTGTTAGTCGAGTTATCTAACGGATAATTAGCCTTTGCGGGTAACATCACCAGACTGTTCAACAATAGGATGCTTGGGATAATTTTTTTTACTATTTTCCCCCAAGTAATGTCTGTTATGGCTGATCGTTCGATTGAATTTTTTAGTAAAAAAATCATAAGGAAATTCCTGCTGCCTGTCTTAGCATGGCTGTATTTTTAAAGAGTAAAAGTTGGTTTAAAGTAAGCTGATATTGGCTTGAAAAAGCAGTTAACATTCTTCTTATTGCTTGTTCTTGGTCAATTTGGTCGGCATCAATGAGCAGTTGAGTTTCCTTTATAATGGCCTGTGATATTGACTGACCCTCTTCAAGCAGAGCTTGTTTTTGGCTCAATGTTTGTTGCTGACTCTGTAATGCTTGAAACTGATTCTTTAATGAGAAAAAAAGAGTTTGTTTGGTTGAGTCATAATTATTTCTTGCAGTTAACCATTCACTATTTAATGCCTGATTTTTTATATTGATAAATGTTAAAGGGATTTCAGCGCTAACACCTAGCTGGGTTTCGTCAAAAACAGGATTACTCAGTTGCTTTGCACTGAGTGAAAGTTGCCAAGGGGCATTAGTATTTGTGGCTAATTTCATACGCAATTTATGTTCAAGCCATTGTTGTTCAAGTTGTTTGATTTGTGGATGGGCTAAAATAAGTTTGTCGATTGTTAAAGACTCGTTTTTTAAAAAGTCATTATTCTCGTTAATGTTAATCGGTAAAATACGCAAACCAGTTAATTGCTGATATTGATTTAGGACTTGTTTAGCACGCTGACGGTATTCTAATTTTTTTATCTCACTTGTTATTTTTTCTTTTCGTATTAGCAGTAAAGAATATTTAGTACTGACAGATGATGTGAATAATTGCTGATATTGATTTTCTAAACGATCAAGAAAACCTAATTTTTTTGATAAATTATTGACTTCAAATTCTGCTAACTTTAATTCCCATACCTGCTCTCTGATCAAACCAGAGAGCAGTAGTTTTTTATGGTTGATAAATAATTTTTGACTCTCTAAACTCGCGTTGTTGAGCTGTATATCAAGCGCTTTTTGACCGGAGGACTTCATCATGAAATTTAGGCTAACTTCACTTTCATCATTACCCCGCTCTAAGTCAGTTTTTAAGTGACTAATGCCAATAGTGGGCGAAGAAACAAGCCAAGACAATGTTTGCTTTGAAGCTAAATGCTGACGATTTTTTTTATTTTCTTTCTCAACGGTTGCAGCTAAAACATCGGTTAATGTTATTGATTGCCCGTAAGTGTAATGAGTCGATATTACGCTAAAGAGTAATACTATGGCTGCCATTCCTTTTTTTAATATACACAATTTTAGCGTGGTTAAAGATGACCCTAATCGATGACTACTCATTTATTTAATACTTACCAAAGACGAATTTAGGAGGCATAATAATGAATTATGAATAGATTACATTAGACATATGTTAAATTTATCTTATGGTACATATGTCTATTGATTTTTTAGTTTGTTGTTTTTAAACAGTTTAATGAGTAGGTCTTAAGGTGTTATGAAAGATAGAATTATTGCTTCAGTGTTATTGATTATCATGGTGTTAAATTTCTTTGATGTTCTTACTGATATCTCTTTAGGGGTACCTATGTGGCATGTTTTTGAAGAAAGCATGATTGTTTTAATCTCAGGCATTGCGGGTGTTTTTTTAATTCTAGAGATAAAAAAGCGGACCCATAATGAACGTTTATTAAAAAATAAATTAAACGCCAGTACAGATGAACTCAACAATATTACCGAAGAAATGACCCTCGCACGTCGACAATATAGCCAAGTTATTCATGACCAATTTGAATTATGGCAATTAACCCAAAGTGAACAAAATGTCGCTATGCTCTTGTTAAAAGGGCTTAGCTTTAAGGAAATAAGTGCGGTGCGAGAAACGAAAGAAAAAACCGTTAGGCAACAAGCTTCTACGATTTATAATAAATCGGGGGTAGAAGGTCGGCACGATTTTGCGGCTTGGTTTTTAGAAGATTTTATTACTTGAGGAAAACAATATCTAAGCTACGTTACATATAGTCAACCGGTAGTGCGGTAGTATATTTAATTTCTTCCATGGCAAAACTTGAACTAATATCAGCAAAGTTTGCTTGGCCTATCAGTTTCTTATAAAAAGCATCATAGGCTTTCATGTCTGAAACCACGACACGCAGTAAGTAATCAACCTCGCCACTCATTCGATAAAATTCAATAATTTCTGGAAACTCTTTTGAGTTGATACTGAAATCATCAAGCCAGTCAGGGTTATGTTGGTTAGTTTTTATCATTACAAAAACCGTTAAGCCAACATTTAACTTCTCAGGATCAGCCAAAGCAACACGACCTTTTATAATGCCGTTTTTTTCCATAGTTTGAATACGTCGCCAACAAGGGGTTGTTGAAAGGCCCACTTGAGCCGCAACCTCACTGATGGGCTGTGTACAATCATTTTGTAATATTTTAAGAATTTTTCTGTCGAAGTTATCCATTAATTGACCCATTAAAATACAATGTAATGGAATACTATTTTATCTGAGGTGTTGTGGGTAGTTTTTTTTTCTTAGTTTAATCTTTACGTTGAAAAATTATAAAATTTTTGCGCATTTTTATAACATAACAATTCAAGATCGTTTACTGATAGTTGCTTGTTTTGTTGATGAGCGAGCCAGTTTTCTTGATAACTCTCTTTAAATAAACATAAAGGGAAATTACTCGCTAGCATGGTTTTATTTATGCCAAAACTTGCTATGCATTGTTTGATAATCTGTTGTTGCCATAACAACGAGTATTGCCGATTAGCCATTTCAAAACCTGAACATTTAAGGTTGATATTGTCATAGTGACCAAGTGCTTGAACGCTTTGTTGCCAATTTATCCATGCGTTACTACGTGTGTCTTCAGGTGGCCAACCCGCGTGATTAATGACTAATTTTAACGTCGGAAGTTCATTGACTACTTTTATTAATTGAGCGGTGGCCTTTACATTAGATAAAGGCATTTGGCATTCAAAAATCATTTCTTGCTTGGCTAACTGCGCTAAGTTTTTTTTAACTTGAGGATTTGATAAGTACTCGAAGGCATTTTCATCGAGAATATCGCGCACGCCAACAACAGATTTGTAGCCGTTAAGCTTTTTTAGTGCTTGTTGAAATTCATTTGTTGGTAAAAGTAAATTAATACCAGCAATCGATTTAAAGGGCAGGGAACAAGTACTTTCTAACCAAGCAATTTCGCGCCAAGGCTGCTGATTATCAAAGCCGGCTTCAATATGTACAAAGCCAGCAATTTCAAAAGGAGCAGACAAATGTAGCTCTTTTTCCGTCACGTTTTTTTCGATAATTTTTTTATCGGGCCAAAACGGGGGATTATCAGCTTTTAACCACTGGTAGTCGCCTTGCGCAAGGTTAAATAAATGCAGGTGTGGATCGATTATTTTTATCATGTATTTTTATTCTAAATGTTTAAAACTAACATTGAAACTAAAGCCATCAATACTGTTACTGTGCGGTATAACCGCCATCAATCACTTGTAAACTGCCTGTAATGAATTTAGCTTTATCAGACGCTAAAAAATAAACAAGTTCAGCGACTTCTTCGGGTTGCCCTAATCGGCCTAAAGGCTGTAAAGCCGCTTCTTCAGCATGGATCTCTGCTTTGTTTGCACCCGAGCGATCACAATAATTATCAATGGCTTGATGATACAAAGGTGTTTCAATAGTGCCAGGACATACAGCATTAGCACGAATATTAAAAAGAGCATAATCAAGCGCGGTAGTTTTTGCTATTGAAGCAAGCGCCACTTTACTGATGTTATAAGCGAACGAGTTTTGCTTGGCAATTAACGCTTGGTCTGAAGCCATTAATATAATAGCGCCATTTTTATTGGCTTTCATATTCGGTAATACCGCTTTTACTGCTGCATAAGCACCTTTGACATTAATATTAAGTACTTTATCTAGATCAGCCTCAGAGGTGTTCTCAATATTACCTGAAAAGTGAATACCTGCATTAGAGACCAAAACATCAATAGTCGCTGTTTTAGCGATATCATTAATAATATCGCTAACTTGTTCAACATTACTTATATCACACAAAATATCAGTAGAACCAAGCGCAGTAAGGTTACTGGGTTGTAAGTCTAGATTAAACACTTGATAGCCATGGTCAGTAAATAATTTTACGATGCTTAGGCCAATTCCCGAACTACCACCGGTAACTATACATGTTTTTTTCATACGTATTCCTATTCCTTACTGGCTTATCTCATGTGTTATTGCGCTTTGGCAGCAGCCATTTCAACTAAAGCCGCTGTATACATTTTTAAATTTAAAACAAACTGTTTCATGGTAATAAATTCATGCTCCGAATGTCCGGTATAATTGGCATTGGGCATTGATGGACCAAAGCTTACGGCATTGGGAAATAAGCGTGAATTTGTTCCACCACCAATAGCGATAGGCTTAGCATCTTTTATTCCGGTAAAGTGTGAAAATACAGCCAGTAATGTTTCAATATGTGGTGCATCTTTTTGAACAAAAGGGTCGCCAATATAATGCTCTAATTCGGTAATGTCAGCCATATTCGTCAGCTTCCATGTCGCGATAACATGATTAATTTCTTCTGTTAGCTGTTGCGCTGATTTACCCCGCGGACGACGAATATTAATATTCAATTCAATGTTGTTTTTAAGTTGTTTAATAACCGTCGGAGAAACCGTCATAGGCCCCATAAAATGATCACTATAGGCAATGTTGCCAAACTTTTTCCCTTCTAACCCTAAACCAATATTGTCATTAATAAAGTTCACTAATGTACCTGCACCGTTACTTGGCCAGCGTGTTTGTGACAATAAATCAGCTAAGAATGGAATAGCATTCACGCCTTCTTGTGGCTTAGATGAGTGAGCTGATTTTCCTAGTGCGGTAATAGTTAATTGGTTCTCTTTGAGTAAGAAATCAAAACTAACACCTTGATAGTTTCTTGCTTTGTCCATCATTTGCTGCAGTAAAGTCATATCTGCATTTGCAATAACCGCTTTAGCATCTTCAGGTATTTGACTACCAAAAAAACCACCACTAAATTCACTGATATAAGCGTCAAAACCTGTGTAATTATTTTTATTAAAAGCTATTTTTATGGTTCCGTAGCCTTTTTCTGCGGTGACCACAGGATATTCTGCATCAATGGTAATATTGGTTTGTGGCAGTGTATGCGTTTTAATATACTCTTGAAGCGGTCCCCAGTCTGATTCTTCTGCCATATAAACATATAATTCGATACGTTTATTTAGTTTTATATTTTTGTCTTTAATCGCTTTCATGGCATAGAGCGCTGTTGATATTGGGCCTTTGTCATCTTCTGTACCACGGGCGATAAGTTTGCCGGGCTCTGAAGTGGTATCAAGTTCAAACGGCGATTTCTGCCATTTTTTAGGATTTACTGGTTGTACGTCGCCGTGAGTGATTATTCCTAGGCGCTCTTTACTTTCGCCTAGACCAATAACAACGACATAACCATCGTCGGTATAATCAAATCCTAAATCTTCAGCTTGTTTTTTAAGCTCTGCTTTGAAAGCAATATGCTCAGGGTTGTTATTTGCTGAAACGCCATCAACAGCTAATGTATTGTATTTTACTAACTCAGTTAAGCTAGCGACCATTGATGCTTGATAGGTTTGAACGGCGTATTCAGCTGTTTGCTTTGCAGTTGGGCTGATATCAGCTGAAAATACTGGCAAAGTGATAAAAGTGAATAATGCGAGAGAAGCTATTTTATTGAACACGGACTTTCCTTTTGTTTTAATTGAGATAATTAATTTTTTATTGTAGCGATAAAGAGTTCTTCAAAACAGTGACAATTTTAAAAGAGTACCTGTGCCGTTTCTTTATTGGGTTAATTGTACCGTTTAAAGGGTTTAGTTACCTTGTTAGAACGCATTTTTTTTATTGGTTCAATATTCATTTTTACTTTTTGTTCTAATGTATAGGTCGTGAGAAAATATCTTTGTACTGGTATGCTGTACAGCAAAAATTAATTAAAAAAACGAGGAAGTAAAATGTCTGAAATAATTATACGTGAAGCGACTCTAAATGATGCAGAACTTTTGTTCACTTTTATTAAAGAACTCGCTATTTATGAGAAAGCAGAGCATGAAGTGTATGCGACTGTCGATACTATAAAAGACACTATGTTTTGTAAAAACACACAAGTACACGGTTTAATTTGTGAGCTTGATGGTGTTGCTATTGGATCTGCCATTTACTTTTATAACTATTCAACGTGGTTAGCAAAATCAGGTTTATACCTTGAAGATTTGTATGTAACGCCAGAGCATCGAGGTAAAGGTGCGGGCTTGAAATTATTAAAAACGATGGCAAAAACTGCTATCGATAATGATTGTGCACGTTTTGAATGGAGCTGTTTAGATTGGAATAAGCCCTCACGTGACTTTTATGAAGCCATTGGTGCTGTCTCACAAGATGAATGGGTCGGTTATCGTATGACAGGCAAAACCTTATTTGATTTTGCACAGACATAGAAAAAATAGAGTTGGCGCTGGACTAAGTGAAACTTACTCCAGCGCTTTGTGATTAAGAACAGTAGTTTTGTAAGTCATGAAGTTCCTGGTGTAACCGTTTTCTGTCTTTGTACGTTTCTATTTCACGCCATTTTCTTTTACGTGAGCGTGACTCTTTTTTGTCGATAAGTAAACTGTCGAAAAGGTTAAAAATTTCATCATATTCATCAAAGCTATTATGTTCCATGAGTATCCCTTATTGAGCTTTATTTAGTTAACGTGAAGCACTTTACAAGTAGAATATGACTTTTTTTTTACTGAATTATGACGATTAAAATACTTTTAGTTTTATTGATGTTGAGCAAAAAAATAAAGCTTGGCTATACTTATTTTTATAGAGTATTTTTATAGAGTTAGCGATGAAAAAAAGTAGTGACATAGAAATAATATCTCAAGCAGAGTTAGACAATCTATTACGTATTAATGAATTTATAGACCAAGTCGATGAGAATTCGTTGGTTAGTGAGCTTAAACTCGCCATATTAGACTCTGGAAAATTAGAATTAACGCAGTGGAAAAGTTTACGCGATCATATTCGAGAAATAGAAGAACTTATTCCTCATATTGATTTAATTATTAAACTTAAAAAAGAGCGACCACCTCGCTGATTTTATTCGCTTAACGTTATTTGATATGAAATATTTTAGCGATTGAAAAATTTGCCGATTATTGTGAAATAATCGGCACTTTAAATTATATGTTCAGTGATTACATCGATGATTGATGACGGCTATGGGTCATTACTACAACTGTTGATTAACCCAGTTAACGGTTAACTCTTCTAATAAAGCCATAGGTAAACTACCATTTTTAAGCATTTGGTCATGAAAAGTTCTAATATTGAATTTTTCAGCCAACTTTTTTTCTGCCATCGCACGTAACTGACGGATTTTGATTTCACCCACTTTATAAGACAGCGCTTGTGCTGGCCAGCTTATGTAACGGTCAATTTGCGCGGTAACATCTGCCATACTCAATGCTGTGTTTTGGGCTAAGTAGTCAATGGCTTGCTGGCGAGACCAACCTTTAGCATGCATACCGGTGTCTACAACTAAGCGACACGCGCGCCAAGCCTCATACGTCAAACGACCACAGTTGCTATAAGGGTCTTGATAAAAGCCCATTTCTTTGCCTAAACGTTCTGAATATAGCCCCCAACCTTCACCAAATGCGGCGTGGTAAAGTGTTTTTCTAAACTCAGGCATATCAACTTCTTGAGCAATAGCACTTTGCATATGATGGCCAGGTTCAGCTTCATGAAAGGTTAAGGCTTCTAGGGTATATAAAGGCTGACTTTTTAGGTCTTTAGTATCGATAAAATAAGTGCCTGAGGTAGTACCACTCCCATCTGATGCGACATAATAAGCTCCACCATTAGGAGATGCTTTTATATCGAAGGTTGAGCGGGGCAATACTGAAAACCATTTCGGTAATTGTGCGGCCATTTTACGCGTAATATAACTCGCTTTTTCAATTAAGTCGCGTGGCTCATCGGTATAAAATTGTGGGTCAGTGCGCAGGAATTTGATAAAGTCTGTAAAGCCACCTTTAAAATTAACCTCTTTAATAATCACCTCCATTTCTTGACGAATACGTGCTACTTCATTCAAGCCTAATTGGTGAATTTCTTCAGCTGACATCGATGTGGTGGTGTAAAATTCAATAAGATATTTATAATACTCTTCCCCACCTTTTAATGGACTTATACCAACATTTTGACGACAGTTAGCCATGTATTTTTTGGTAAAAAAATCATAAAACTTTTGATATTCAGGAATCACTTTTTGAGTGATCAGTTCCGCTGCTTTACTCTGATAATTTGCTTTGTCATTTGTTGATATTTTGTTTGGCATATGCAGTAATGGCTGATAGAAAAGACTCTTATTTACGTCCTCAACAATGTGTTTACTGATACTTTTATCAAAATCTTTGAAACTCTCACAGTAATGAGTATGGCCTTGAGCAATCGCGTCGGTTAGATTGTCGATATGCTCTTGGTTGTAACGAGGGAAGTCAGCAAGGCTGATTAAATAGTTGTCGTAATCGTTTGCCGTTAAAAATGACATGTTTGCTGGCGCACCCGCAAAATAACTGTGAAAGCCTGAGTAGATATTCATTGGATAAAATTGGTCTAGTTGCTGATAACTTTTGGCTTCTGTTTGACGTTCATATTTAAATAAACGGTAAGTCACTTGTTCTTTAGCGGAAAGCTTAGACAGCTCAATTTTATCGAGTCTGCTTAGCAAAGACTGATTAAAGTTCTCACGTCTTTGCTCTGACTGCTTTGAAAACGATGGAAGTTTACCATTCATGCGAAAAGCGTCAGGGTCTTTACGGAAAAATACCTGCTCTTTGTTGGCATTTTGCCAATGATCGTTTAACAGTTGTTCAAACTTCTGTGATGAGGAGACTTGGGTTTTATCAGCATGAGCTAAAAAACTAGCGCTCGCCGTAACTGATGAAATGAATAAAAGGGCGAGCGTAAATTTATTTCTTATCATTATTTTTATCTTTTGTTTGATTGGGAAAGCGAGGTTAATATAGCAACTACTGTTCCCCTTACAAAGTATATTATGCTTGCTATGAATATGTTTTCAAAAAGTATCGTCGCTTTATTTTTAGTTGTGCTAGGTATGCTCTTTATTAAGCAAAAAATTGCGCTATGGATCCCAGTGAGTTATTGCTTTTTAAGTTTTATAACTTTTTTACTTTATGGTATCGATAAAAGAAATGCGATAAAAAGCCGATGGCGCATATCAGAAAAAACATTACAAATATTTGCTTTATTGGGCGGGTGGCCAGGAGCGTTATTCGCTCAGCAAGCTTTTCGACATAAAACTCAAAAACGACCTTTTATTTTTGTGCTATGGCTGGCTATTTTGACTAATACTGGGATCTTTGGTTATTTTATATATTCGACTATTCTCAGTGTTTGAGTTAAAAAAGGGGAAAATAAAGTGAGACCCCATCTACCCCTTTTAACCTATTCAATGTTAGGTGACTTCATTCAGCCTTAAACACTCAAACACTTAAAGTTATAAAGCTTTAAAACGAATAGCAGCACCACCGCTGGTGGCGAGCGGTAACACTAATTCATCATTAGCCGTGACTTGTTTATTTTCAATGATCATTTCATATGGGTTATTAATCCATTCTGCGTTTTTACCGTCGCGATAAATTTGTGCTTGATAACGTTTATTCTTATCAAGAAAGTCTAATTTCAACGTTAATGTACGCGCTTTTTCATCAGTTAATGCGCCAACAAACCAATCGTCACCGCCTCTTTCTTGGCGGGCGAAGACAACATAGTCACCTACTTCACCAGCAATGGCTTTACTTTCTTGCCAGTTCGTAGGAACGTCTTTAATAAATTGAAATGCCGCTAAATTTGCTTGATAGTTTTTAGGTAAGTCAGCTGCCATTTGAATAGGGCTATAAAGCACCACATATAATGCCAATTGTTTTGCTAATGTGGTTTGTGGACGATTACTTTTATCACCCAAACCATTAAAACTCATATCAAAAATACCCGGGGTAAAATCCATTGGTCCTGCCAACATACGAGTGAAAGGTAAAATAGTAGTGTGCTCAGGTGGATTAGGTGGAGTGCCCCAGGCATTAAACTCTTGACCGCGTGCGCCTTCTCTTGAAATCCAATTAGGGTAGGTTCTGCGTAAACCGGTATCTTTAATTGGTTCATGGGTGTTAATACTAATTTTATGTTTGGCTGCCTCTGTTACGCTATGCAGGTACTCACTTACCATAAACTGACTGTCGTGCCATTCTTTGCGAATAATCCCTTTTTCATCAATACGTTTAATATCGCCACCGTCAGCAACATAGCCTGTTTTTACTTGCCTGACGCCATGCTTTTCATAAAGGGCATAAGCATCACTCATTTGATTACGGTAATTGGTCACATTACCTGAAGTTTCATGATGGCCAATTAACCTAACACCTTTTTTCTTGCCATATGCAGAGACTGCTGCGATATCAAAATCATCGTAAGCTTTACTGAAATTAAATACATCGCCATTAAAAAACCAGTCGCCATCCCAGCCTACGTTCCAACCTTCAACCAATACACCTGCAAAACCATGTTCGGCGGCAAAGTCAATGTAACGCATGGTTTCACTTGTCGTCGCGCCGTGTTTTTCACCGCTTCCCCAAGTGTTAGCATTAATGTGCATTCCCCACCAGATCCCGACATATTTAGCCGGTTCAACCCAAGAGACATCACCCAATTTATTGGGTTCGTTAAGGTTTAATATTAAATCAGAATTAAGTAAGCCAACCGCATCTTTACTTATTTGAATAGTGCGCCATGGGCTTTTAAAGTCAGTTTTTGTTTTTACTAATATGCCATCAGACCAAGGTGTTAAATCTGCTTTGAGTACGCCTGGTCGTTTTTGATTAAGGGTCATCGCAGCATAATCTACTAATGCGGCTTCATGAATACTGATATGAGTGTTTGAGTCTAGTTTAAAGGTAAAAGGGGTATGGGCTCGGTCAACTGATGCTACGTCAGTGGTGTTATAAATATATTCATAACGGTTCCAGCCTCTTGCGGGTATCCACCATGCGGTGGATTTTTTCGGGTTGTTAAGGGTGAACTCGGTGAATTCGTTAATAATTTCTACTTGATCTAAACCGTTTTGTTTGGGGACTTCGTAACGAAAACCAACACCATCATTAAATAGACGAAAACGTACGTTAAATGTCTTAGCGCCATTATTATTGTTTGTAGCAAAAGTCACTAATAATTCATGGTGATGGTCGGTAACATCTTTACGTTCACCCCAAGGGAGTTGCCATATTTCGTTAGCTGATTTTTCTTGGTGTGCAGAAATGGTGAATCCGTCACTAAATGCAATTGTATTTTTAAACGCTAAACCCAAACGAGATGGCTTGATAATGCTTTCACCAATAAAATTAATCGCGTAGTTTGGGTTTTTATCATCGTTAACACTGAGTACAATTTTTCCATCGGGTGAACTTACTTTCAGCGTTTGTGCGAATAACGTTGGGGATGAAAGCAGTACAATAAGGCTGAGCATTATTTTTTTCATGAGCGGTTCCTAATGTAATTTATTACATCAAGCATAAAGCGCATTGGATAAAATTACAGCTAAGCTACATACGTATTCATCAGTTTATATATAATTAATTATTTGTTTTAGTTAATAAAAACCGTAATTGCAATGGTTAGAGGTGTTAATAAAGTGCAAGCAGCATTAAAGGCAAGATATTTGGGGTGTTGACCAATACTGGCGCCAAATTTTATAGCGCCATATAAAGCAATATAAGCCAACGTTTGTGGAATAAGGGCAAGCGCACTCAGTGCAGGTAAGATGTTTTGACTGATATAAAAAAGAATCAATAAAGTTGAGCACAGGGTAAATAACGCAAAAATGCTATTACTGACCTTTATACCAAAGGCAATTGGAAAATGGTTGCGACCAATTGATTTATCAGCATCAATATCAGGGTATTGATTTAACAATAATAAGTTATTAATAAGAAAAAAGGGGATCACACCAATTACCCAAGGTGTTGACGAAGAATGTCCTGATAAAACAAGTTGCGTACCCGCCACCATCAGTAAACCAAAACTAAGACCTGGGACAACTAAACAGATAAACGGCCGTTTATTGATCCATCTAGTGTAACTTACAACAATGACTAAACCGATCACCCCTATTGGTATTAAAGGGATAATGGCTAAACCACGCAGGTATATGAAATAAAAGCCAATAAGAAGTGTCAAAAGGGTAGAGACAATTGCGGCAGTTTTTACCCATGGCAGTAATTCAGGCTGTCGGCACAACAAACCGCTACCACCGCTAAAGGGAGTACGTATTGTTTTTAGGTCTAAACCACTTTGGTAATCTTGATATTCATTAAGCGTATTAACGCCAATATGTGCAAAAATGCCACCCAACATAACAATGGCCAATAAACAAAAATCAATAGCACCTTGCTCTTTATAACTGATGCTAGCACCAAGAAATACACAAATAGGGGCTAATACCAAAAAAGGTATACGAAATGATGGAATGATGGCAGAGAGTTTCATGCGTACTTATCTTTTTTCTATTTATTAAAGATTAACGTAAAAGCGTTTTTATTCAAAGAAATTAGTATATTAAAGGTGAACTGTAATCTCATGTTTATGTAAAGTGAGTACGATTTGATATCGTTGAAGAGAAATTTTCAGCTAAAAGTATAACTCGGGCGGAGAGAATATATGGTTAAACGATAGGAAATTAATCGCTTATAAGTGAGCACGCACAAGTCAGTTAGCCTTAATTACCTATCGTTAGATGACTAAGTGTTCTTTAATAAAAATTATCCTTTAATACTTAATTTATATAGGCAATACTGAGCGTAAGTACGACTGCACAAATACCTGCCAAGTACCCTTTATTGAATCTATTTACTAGGACGGAGTAATAAAAACTTATGATTATCTTCTTTATCTGCATCACACTATTAATATTGGGCTATAAGTTTTATAGCCCTTTTATTGAAAAACAAGCTGGTATCGACCACAACGTTAAAACACCTCAGGTACGTTTTGAAGAGGGTGTTGATTATGTTCCTATTCATCCGGTTAAAGCCTTTCTTATTCAGTTTTTAAATATTGCGGGTGTAGGTCCTATTTTTGGTCCAATTCTAGGTGCCCTCTATGGTCCGGTGGCACTTATTTGGATTGTATTAGGTAATATTTTAGGCGGTGCTGTACACGATTATTTCTCTGGTGTAATGAGTATTAAAGAAGATGGTAAAAGTTTACCTGAAATAGCGGGGCATTATTACAACGTTTATTTTAAAGGGGTCATGCTAATATTTACCACAATGCTGCTATTTTTTGTTGGCGTTGTCTTTATTATGAGCCCTGCTGGTTTATTAAGTAATTTAAGTTACTTTGAAGGCACTTTTTTAGCGGGTAACACCTTTTGGGTACTAGTTATTTTAGGTTATTATTTATTAGCGACATTATTACCTATTGATAAAATAATAACTAAGCTCTACCCATTGTTTGGTTTACTTATGATAGTAATGACGTCGCTTATCGCCATATCATTACTTATCAATGCCCCGCATTTACCTGTTGCGGGCGATTTTTTGGGCTATTTTAATGCAGATCATTACAGCCATGATTTCTTAGAGCCTAATGCTGACGGACTTCCTGTATGGCCATTATTATTTATCACCATTACGTGTGGTGCAATTAGTGGTTTTCATTCAACACAAGCGCCAATTATTGCGCGTTGTTTAACCAATGAAAAATATGTGCGCCCGGTTTATTATGGCGCGATGATGTGCGAAGGTATTGTCGGTTGTGTATGGGCGTTGGCTGGTATAGCGGCATTCCCTGAAGGCTACTCAGAACTAAAATCATTACTTGATCAAGGTGGCCCTGGTTTAGTGGTTAACCATATTGCAAACAGTTATCTTGGCGCACTCGGTGGAATTATGGCTATTATTGCCGTTGCAATATTCCCTATTACCTCAGGTGACACTGCTTTTCGTTCATTACGCTTAACGTTAGTCGATGCGTTTAATATTCCTCAAAGCTTACGTAATCGCTTATTGTTAGCTGTACCTATTCTTATTATTGCTTATTTCATGACAAAATTAGATTTTTCAATAATTTGGCGCTATTTTGCTTTTTCAAATATGCTGCTTTCTACCAGTGTATTATGGCTGGCAACTAAGTATTTATTTGATCGTGGTACTTTCCACTGGATAGTGAGTTTGCCTGCCGTTATCGGCACCAGTGTTAGCGTATCTTATATTATGACCGCAGGAATAGGACTAAACTTACCTATGGAACATGGCAAGTTAATTGGAGCGATAACGGGTGCTATATTGCTTATACTCTTAATTGTGGCACATAAGAAACATGGTCAGGTGGCTTCTGTATCACCTTAGCGTTTTGGTAGTTGAGGTGGGACACTAAATAAAAAAGCAGTGCTAATAAGCACTGCTTTTTTTGATAAGTATAACGAGCAACTTGAGTTACAAGTTATCGCGGTTCATCTCAAATTTCATGGTAAAAAAGCCCCTACATATGAATATGAGGAGCTTTTTAAGGAGTATTTAAAACTGAATGATTTTAAGCTCTAGGTTGACAACCCTGAACAAGCAGCGCAACACTGGCCGCTGATTTTATACTTTCATAGTATGAGCTGGCATCCGTTCCTGTGCTTTTATTAATCACTAATCCTGACATCGCCGCAATTTGTTCAAG
>NZ_JACGUZ010000084.1:0-985 GCF_014076955.1 Colwellia sp. Bg11-12 | reverse complement strand
TGAATTAAAGTATGGTAAATAAAATACGTATAACAAGCCATTCAAGCAGGACAAATAACAGCTGGCTATTTGCTCCTTCGTCGCTTATTTTAGCCAACAATTATTTGCCTCTTAATGGGGCGTTATATGCCTAGGAGTTTGTTGTTGCCATCTGAGAAGCGAGACGCTAAAGAATATAAGGTGTTGATAAAATTTTTATTATTCGGGTTTGTATTTGTTTATGCAGGTTATACAAGGTTGTTTCCTGACGACGTGCCTATTAATGCAGAAATAATTGCTCTCCATCAACCTGAAACTTCTGAAGTTATATCTTATTATTCAACCGATGATTACGTTAAATTAATACTTGTGATTGAAGGAGTTTCAAAATCATCTAATAATTTTACATCGCGTAAGGTTTATTATTTAAAAAAAACTTTGGAATTCACCTGTAATAATAGTATTCTCAAATCTCAATTAGCAGATTCAAAATTTGTCATCATAGACTTATTAACTTCTCAGTATGAAAGTAGCCAATTTGCGAATATGAGAATAGCTTCAGATGATTGTGTAAACGGCATATAACAAGCTATTCAAACGGACGCTAAACAGTTGGCTAGCTTCGTTCCTCGCATTTTAGCCAACAATTTTTCGCCGCTTAATAGGGCGTTAGGTGGCACCACTTTTCTCTCTTTATTGTTAACCAACTTATGCATTTCTATTTTTTGTTTGGTGGTTATTCTGTTTCGTGGGTTTTCGCAAAAGCGTTTTGTAAAGGTCGCGAATCATTGTCGAGAGTCCAGCAATAACATTTGTGTTGTGCGCTAAAACTACTTTTGTGTAAATGGCTCAAAATAATGTTTTGGCATTTAGCCTTGGTGCGGTTATATTAAGTTTCGAAGTTTGCTTTAACTAACTGGTTTTATAATAAATTTAACCTAACAAGCAATTCAAACGGACAAAAAACAGTTGGCTGTTTTCACTTCGTTCAACATTTTAGCCAACT
>NZ_JACGUZ010000083.1:0-4996 GCF_014076955.1 Colwellia sp. Bg11-12 | reverse complement strand
TCCAGCAATAACATTTGTGTTGTGCGCTAAAACTACTTTTGTGTAATGGCTCAAAATAATGGTTTGGTATTTAGCCGTGGTGCGGTTATATTAAGTTTCGAAGTTTGCTTTAACTAACTGGTTTTATAATAAATTTAACCTAACAAGCAATTCAAACGGACAAAAAACAGTTGGCTGCTTTCACTTCGTTCAACATTTTAGCCAACTAATTTTTGCCGCTTAATATGGGCGTTATGTGTCTAGGAGATTTCGGTTGTGATTATCAAGTTCAATGTATTTGGCAAGCAGATGTCCGTTCTTAAGAAAAATGAAGAATGGCAACTATTTAATGAATCAGATACAGGTATTCGCTCACGAGTCTACGATGTTGTTATCCATGTGATTTAGAACTCACTGAACTTGGAACTTACCTCGATGATATATATCATGAATATTCATCTGAAAAGCATCCAGATGTTATAAAATTAGGTTAGAGTAATAGCCACATAACAAGCCATTCAAGCAGGACTTTTAACAGTTGGTTAGGTTCCGCTTCGCTTCACATTTTAACCAACAATTAAAAGCCTCTTAATGGGGCGTTATGTGCCACGGAGGTTTGGTAAATGGATTTAGATTCTCATATCAATTTAATAGAGAACCAGAGTAGGAAGCTATTTGGCTCTAGTCACTTTTTAATTCTCTGTATTATATTTTCTGTAATAGTCGCCACGATATTCTTTTATACGGAGCCTTTAATTGCATTTGGTGCTTCAGGTTTTATTGCTTTTGTTTTGCATTATTTTTATGCTCAATTAGCTTTTAAAAAACTAAATGCCCGTATTACACTATTGCAAACGAAGATAGAGCAAAGTAGCACATAACAAGCTATTCAAGTGGGACAAATAACAGTTGGCTAGTTCCGCTCCGCTTCACATTTTAGCCAACTATCATTTGCCCCTTAATAGGGCGTTAGGAGTATAAGCGTTGCCAGTATTATTTGCCGACTCGGGCTGTGAACTTTGTCGAAAGTATTGGACAGGTCCTTTCACTGACAAACGCGATGAAATTATGACGTATTTAGTTAGGTGTCATATTGAAAGACAGTCCCACTTGTTAAAGTGCAACGAGTGTAATTCTTATTGGGAAGAACCTAATGGATCATTCCCACAAGGCTTAAGTACAAATGAAGTTTCTAAGTTCTACGGAGAAAAATACTCCTAACAAGGCGCTCAAGCAGGACAAAATACAGTTGGTTTTTTGCTCGTGCCTCGCCTATTTTAACCAACTATATTTTGCCTCTTAGCGGGGCGTTAGGTGTTTTTCAAATATGGAGGTTTACAAATATAATGGATAATCAATTTAAAATTTCAGGCTGGGCATTTACTGTTTATGGGGCAATTGTAGTTTTAGCATTTATGTTTGCTTATTATTACGGTGTCACGCAATATTTAAATGTACAATCTATTCCATCAGGTATTAAATTACTTGTTTCCTTACTATTCGTTGTAAATCTTTTAGCATTTCTTTGTGGCATCTATTTGCTTAAAGAGAATACTGTTGTTCATAAGTTTGCTTTACCAGTTTCAATCGTAATGCTACTGAGCTTTCCATTTGGTACATTTGTAGGCGGCTTGTATCTCTGGGAGAGGTTTAAAAGTACCTAACAAGGCATTCAAACGGACAAAAAATAGTTGGCTGTTTTCACTTCGTTCAACATTTTAGCCAACAATTTTTTGCCGCTTAATGTGGCGTTATATGCACAAGGATATGTATGCGCACTTGGAATGACTTGAGTTTAATTCAAAAATTATTAATTGGTTTATTTATTGCTTTCGCAGCATTTGCGGGACCTGAAATGATGTTTCTAATTGATATAGGTGGTATCGAACTTGCTTTTGGTGCTTTGGCTATGTATTTCAAGCCATTACTTGTTTGGCTCCAACCTAAAATAAACTGGCTTAGTTCACAAATTCAAATTATAAAGATTGGCTTTCTAAATAGCGCAGTTCTTCAACCTAAAGTATTTACAACACATGCAGTTTTTTGTTCAGTTGCAATGATATTAACTGGGTCAATTGTTTTATCGGTGGGATTTTTCTTACCTGCATTATTAGCGAACGGTATGTTAGTTTAATTGCGCATATAACAAGCCATTCAAGCAGGACTTTTAACAGTTGGTTAGGTTCCGCTTCGCTTCACATTTTAACCAACAATTAAAAGCCTCTTAATGGGGCGTTATATGTTAAAGGATATATTCCACATGGAGGTTATAAATGCGTAAAGTTGTAATATTTAACAAAACTAAAAAATGGTGGCATGAAACACCCGATTTAGACTTACTAAATTCTCAAATAGCTGAAATAGAAAGTGATAATTGGAAAGTTATTTCCGTAGCAGCCAATACAAATCTGTTTGGAATTATCGCTTCATTCACGATATTAATAGAATCAATTGGTAATTAACATATAATAAGCCATTCAAGCAGGACAAATAACAGCTGGCTATTTGCTCCTTCGTCGCTTATTTTAGCCAACTATTATTTGCCTCTTAATGGGGCGTTATGTTTCTCGGAGATTTTTGCTCTTGCTACGAAGTCAGAAGTTTAAATTAGTTTTAGTTATAGAAGTTGTATTAATCATTTTGTATAGATTACAAGTTGTAGAACTTGATTCCTTACCAAATGTTTTCTGGATTTCTAGCATGATCTTCGGTATTTATTTGTTTGGTTTAATCCTCGGGTATCATTGTCAAAGCTGTAATAAAAACCAAGTTTATAAGTCTATCTTTAGCTACAGATTACCAACTTCTCATTGTTGGTCGTGTAACGAAAGTGTAGAGAAAACCGAAACATAACAAGCTATTCAAGTGGGACAAATAACAGTTGGCTAGTTCCGCTCCGCTTCACATTTTAGCCAACTGCAATTTGCCCCTTAATAGGGCGTTATGTACCAGTACCTCAATCAACCAGTGTGTTTAAATGAAGTTAATTAAATTTCTAATTCAAGCTTATAGAAATCAGCGAAGACTGAAGCCTAAGTATTACCAATTAATATCTTGGGTTGGTGGTATTGGTTGCTTTATCAGTATTGTTTTGTGGTATTCACAATTAGGTTTAATTGCAGAGGTTATGAATATTGATATGGATATGCCTCTTAGAAAAATGAGTGGGTATACTCAAATATCTATTTTAAGTGTAATGCTATTTTCATTTGTCTTAGCTATGTACATTGGTTGTCTAGCCTTAACAATATTGGTTTTTTTAATACCTGTAAGTCTAAAGTACCTAACTTTAGAAGAATATTTTAACATAACCTTGTTGTGTTCCTATCCGGAGCGTTGGTATAAAGGTACATAACAAGCTATTAAACAAGGACAAAAAACAGTTTGCTGTTTTCGTTCCTCAACATTTTAGCAAACAATTTTTTGCCTGTTAATAGGGCGTTATATTTTAAAAGAGGTTTGGTGTGATCAAAAAATTATTAGGGATACTTTTGTGTGTTCTTCTTTCTTCATGTACATCAAATCAAGGATACGACGGAGAGAAGAGGCCAAAGTCTGAGCTCGCAACGATATATGCAGCAAAGATACAAAGATATGGATTTGGGAATAGCCAAGCGTTAGGAATAGCACAAGTAAATGGAATTGAGGTTGGAGACCCTTTTAAAGGTTACCCAAGGAAAGTTTACGTCCTTCCTGGAACAGTAACCATAAAGTTTAAATTTGGCACCTTAACTCTAGGGCAAGCTATCGAGCGAGGCCTTATTCCTGGGAGTACATCAAACAATAATGTTAAATCAAAAGGTGAGTTCAAGTTTACCGTAGAAAAAGGAAAAAGCTATAGATTACACTTCAAAAGTGAAGCACATACCTTTGAAGATTTAACAGTATGGACAGAACCTTATAAATAACACAGTGCAAATTTATTAAATATGTCAATGTAAATAAAATATAACAAGCCATTCAAGCAGGACAAATAACAGTTGGCTATTTGCTCCTTCGTCGCTTATTTTAGCCAACTATTATTTGCCTCTTAATGGGGCGTTATGTGTTTATGGATATTCAAATTTTAGCGTTTACAGTTCTATCTATTATTCTTTATGCCGCTTTAGTCGCTTTATCTTTCAAGCGTACCAGTGAAAAGTCTGCCGTATATAAATATCTATTAACGGCCAGTGGTTTATCTGTAGTTCTATTATTGCCAGCAATATATATTAGTTTGTTTTGGTCTGCTTTTGTTTGTACTCTGCTCATAGTAATTGCATCCTACGTTGGCTCTCAATATGGCAATAAAGGTGCATTAATTAAAAGTGGCATTTTGGGCGGTATTTGGTTAATAATACCTTGGTATTTGTATTTAGTATCAAACACATAACAAGCTATTCAAGTGGGACAAATTACAGTTGGCTGGTTCCGCTCCGCTGCACATTTTAGCCAACTACAATTTGCCCCTTAATAGGGCGTTAGGTGGCACCACTTTTCGGTTTTTATTGTTAACCAACTTTAGTATTTTTAATGTTGGTTTGGTGGTAATTCTGTTTCGTGGGTTTTCGCCAAAGCGTTTGGGGAATGTCGCGAATCATTGTTAAGAGTCCAGCAATAACATTTGTGTTGTGCGCTAAAAGTACTTTTGTTTAAATGGCTCAAAATTACTGTTTGGTATTTAGCCGTGGTGCGGTTATATTAATTTACTGAGTTTGCTTTAAGTGATTGTAATTACTTCATTGTTCACCTAACAAGCAATTCAAACGGACAAATAACAGCTGGCTTTGTTCGCTTCGCTCTCTATTTTAGCCAACTATTATTTGCCGCTTAATATGGGCGTTATGTTTACTAGAGAGTCCATCACAATTGAAGATTAAGCATTATGCTCAACCATTAAAAACGATCGCTAGTTCAGCTTTTGATAATTGTGGCTGGGAAATTGTCGTTGCATTTGTTAGTGGTATATTCTGTTACGCAAGTTACAGCACAGGTTTCGGTATATTGTTTTTTCCTATGTTTGCTGTATTTTGTTTGA
>NZ_JACGUZ010000082.1:0-219 GCF_014076955.1 Colwellia sp. Bg11-12 | reverse complement strand
TAAAACCAGTTAGTTAAAGCAAACTTCGAAACTTAATATAACCGTACCACGGCTAAATACCAAACCATTATTTTGAGCCATTACACAAAAGTAGTTTTAGCGCACAACACAAATGTTATTGCTGGGCTCTCGACAATGATTCGCGACATTTACAAATCGTTTAGCGAAAACCCACGAAACAGAATTACCACCAAACCAATAATATAAATGCATAAGATG